>JAGXST010000313.1 GCA_018335555.1 Actinomycetota bacterium
TGTCGACGATGTTCTCGGGCTTGCCCTGCTCGAGGGCCTCCTTGCGGGCGAACTCCTTCTCCTTCTCGAGGAGCTTGGGGTCCACCTGGTCCTCGCTGACGACCATGGGCTTCACGGCCGCGATGTGCATCGCGAGGTCCTTGGCGAGCTTCTGGAACTGCTCGTTCTTGGCCACGAAGTCGGTTTCGCACGACAGCTGCAGCATCACGCCGACCTTGGGCGGCATGCCCGGGGTCGGGGTGTGCAGGTAGGCGTGGACGAAACCCTCGGACGCGGTGCGATCGGCGGCGCGGGCGTCCATCTTGGCGCCGGTGCGCTCGCGGACCAGCTCGGCGGCCTTCTCGAAGTCGCCGTCGGCGTCGTCGAGGGCCGTCTTGCAGGCCATCATCGGTGCATTGGTGAGTTCGCGCAGCTTCTTGACGTCAGCAGCGGTCACGGCCACGGGGGTCCTCCTGGTGGCTTTCGGAACAACGAAGAGCGGGCGGTCAGGACTCGGTCGACTCGTCGGCCGCGGGAGCCTCGGTCGCGTCGTCCTCGGCCGGAGCGTCGACGGCAGGGGCCTCTTCGGCCTTCGCGGCCTCGGCAGGGGCGTCGCCGCCGCTTGCCTTGGTGGCCTGCTCCTTGGCCTGCTGACGCTCGAGCTCGATCTCCCACTCGGCCTTCGGCTCGGAGACGTCGAGCCCACCGCCTGCGGACTGTGCCGCCTGCAGCGCCTGGGCACGCAGTTCCTCGTCGGGCGAGCGCGATGCCCGCAGCAGCAGGCCGTCGGCGCAGGCGTCGGCGATGATGCGGGTCAGCAGCGCCGAGCTGCGGATCGCATCGTCGTTGCCCGGGATCGGGAACTGGACCATGTCGGGGTCGCAGTTGGTGTCGAGGATGCCGACGACCGGGATCTTGAGCCGGTTGGCTTCCTTGACCGCGATCTCTTCGATGACGGTGTCGACGACCCAGATGGCGTCGGGCAGCTTCTGCATCTCGCGGATGCCGCCGAGGTTGGTCTGCAGCTTCTCGTGCTCACGGTTGAGCTGCAGGACCTCCTTCTTGGGCAGCAGTTCGAAGGTGCCCGAGGACTCCATGGCCTCGAGTTCCTTCAGGCGCGCGACGCGACCCTTGATGGTCTGGAAGTTGGTGAGCATGCCGCCCATCCAGCGTTCCGTGACGTAGGGCATGCCGACGCGGTTGGCCTGCCACTCGATGGTTTCCTGGGCCTGCTTCTTGGTGCCCACGAACATCACGGTGCCACCCTTGGCGACGAGGTCGCGCGTGAAGGTGTAGGCCCGTTCGATGTAGCCGACGGTCTGACGCAGGTCGATGACATAGATGCCGTTGCGTTCGCCGTAGATGAAGCGACGCATCTTGGGGTTCCAGCGGCGGGTCTGGTGTCCGAAGTGGACACCGGCCTCGAGCAGCTGGCGCATGGTGACGACGGCCACGATTGATTCCTCTCGGTTCGGTTCGGCCTCCGCTCGCGTCGTCCGGGACCGGCGTTCGCGCGTGGGCGCGGCGGCGGTGAAGATCGCGACCCACCCCAGGTCGAAAGCCTGGGGCACCGGGGTCGCCCGTCAACGAGCGTGTGGAATGGGTGGGAACAGCAAAGGGCGGATCCACCGCGAGGCGGACCCGCACGTCGCCCAGGGTACCCGCTCCCCCGCGTGGCCGTCCACCGCGGTCGCGTGCCGGCGTCATCGCCGCGGCGGGGTGTCCGGGAGCCAGGGCCCGCCCTTGCCGCCGGGGACGGTGGGCGGGGTCCTCGTCCGCTTCAGCAGCGCCTTGCCGCCGAGGTAGTAGTCGTGCGCCTGGACGCCGTGGCCGATGGTGCGCAGTCCGGTGCTGTTGAACCTGGCCTGGGCCTCGTTGAGCCGTGCCGGAGTCGGATCGATCTCGCGACCCTGCAGGAACCGGTAGGTGACCTCGCGGACCGCCTGGGTCTCGAGGACGCCGCTGTGGTTGCCGGGCAGCACCCGATCCTCGAGGACGAGCCCGCCGCCGGCAGCATCACCGGGGAGTCGGGCCCGGTGCATGCCGACGTACTGGTCGTGCGCCCCGGCGAGTGCGAGCACGCGCGTCCCCGCCGCCAGCGGCCCGCCCGTTCCGGCGGCTACGGCGTCCTCCCAGTCACGGGACAGTTCGCGCAACTGGGGCGAGCCGACGCGCAACTCGTCGAACGGGCGTCGGACCGCGCCGGCCCATCGGTTGCCAGCAGGGTCGAGAAGCAGCGCGGCACCGGCAGCGGCCGTGCCGGTGATGCTGTGCTCGCGCAGTGCCCGCCCGAGATTCGCTGCGTCGGATCCGCGATGTGGCGACGCGATCGTGACGACGTTGCCGATCGGGGGCAGGGTGGGGTCGAAGGGTCGGTGGTAGTTGGCGAGGTAGTGCAGGATCACCACGCCGCCCTGTGAATGGCCGACGAGGTCGACGGCCCGGAACGGCTGTTCGCGTTGCTGCTGGCGCAACTGATCGGCCAACCGGCGGGCCGCGGCGTCGATGCCGTCCCAGGTGTCGGTGGCACCGTAGGGGCGGGGCTCCCCCCGGCGGTCGAGTCCGGCGTACGAGAAGCGGGTCGCGTCGGCCTCGCCGTAGCCGAGATCCGTCGGATCGATCAACGGCGACTCGGTGGTCGAGTTGAGTCCGCCGACGACGATCAGGTGGTTGGGGTTGGGCGGAACGCCGAAGCTGCGGCCCTCCGCGAGCGGACTGTCGTGGAGTCGCCATCCGCCATCGCGAGACCCTTCCCAGGGCTCCCAGGGCTCGATGACGTGATCCGAGCCCCACCAGCCGCCCGGACCGACCAGCGAGGGCACCTGGACCGGCCCGAGCAGCGACAACGGATCCGCGTAGACCCCGTCGCGACGTGCTCCCCAGTGCAGCCCGCGGCCGTCGCCGTTGCCGTGGACGGACGCGGCAACGACGCCCAGCGGGGCCCCCGCCACGACGCGATCGCCCTTCTCGACACGCAACTGTGCCAACGGGCCGTACGAGGTGACGACCCCGTCGGCGTGGCGGATGCTGACCCAGTTCGTACCGGCCACCTCGCCGGCGTGGCCGACCTCACCGGACGCGGCGGCGAACACGGACGCGCCGGACACGACGTCGAGGTCGACACCGCGGTGCCCGGCCGCGTAGTGATGGGCCGGCGCTTCGAAACGCGCGGTGACCTCGGCATCGACCGGCAGCCGGTAGTTCACCCCGCCGTCGGCTGCTGCGGACCGTGGCAGCAACACCAGCACGACGGCGGCCACGGCGGCGGAAACGCGCCAGGGGATGGACGAGGGCATCGAGCCGCCTTCCTCCGCCCCCGAAGACCAGCGATTCGCCGATCACCCTACGGCCCGCGTCCGCACCTGTCGGGCCGGTGCGCTCGTGGGCTGTGGAGAACCGTCAGCCGCGGCTGCGGTCGAGCAGCTTGGTGCGCAGCGACATGACCGCCTTGGTGTGGATCTGGCAGATCCGCGACTCGGTCACGCCGAGCACGTCACCGACCTGCGCCAGCGTCATGCCCTCGAAGTAGTACAGGCCGAGCACGGTCTGCTCGCGTTCGGACAGGCGGGTGATGGCCAGCCGCAGCAGTTCCTTGGTCTCGACGTCCTCGTAGGACGCCTCGGGCTGGGCCGTCGTCAGGTCCTGCAGGGTGTCGACCAGCGAGAGCCGGTCGCCCTCGCCGACGTCGAGCGCCTCGTCGAGCGCGGCGACCGAGGTCATCGAGATCTTGAGCAGCGTGGCCTGCAGTTCCTCGACCTCGATCTCGAGTTCGGCCGCGAGCTCCTCCTCCGAGGGGCTGCGGTGCAGCCGGGCCTCGAGCGACTGCATCGCCTGTTCGATGCGCCGTGCCTTGGAGCGCACCGACCGTGGCACCCAGTCCACCGAGCGCAACTCGTCGATGATCGCGCCGCGGATCCGGGTGATGGCATAGGTCTCGAACTTGAAACCCTTGGTGACGTCGAACTTCTCGATCGCGTCGAGCAGGCCGAAGATCCCGTACGAGACGAGATCGGCGTGGTCGACGCTCGACGGCATGCCGACCGCGACACGGCCGGCGACGTACTTGACCAGCGGCGAATAGTGCAGGATCAGGCGTTCACGGACCTCGGGATCGGGCGCGTCGCGGTAGCGCTCCCAGAGCGCCTGGACTTCGCGGGCCGACCCGCGCTCCGCCTCCATCGTGCGGGCCCTCCCCTGCCGGTCGTTCATGCTAGTCGGCCTGCCGCTCTGGCCGGTCGGGCCGACCCGACCGGTCAGCCCGGGCGCGCGGGTGCGCCATGGCGTGGACCTCACGCAGCCGGCCACGTGAGAGATGCGTGTAGCGCTGGGTGGTCGCGAGCGAGGCGTGCCCGAGCAGTTCCTGGACGACGCGGACGTCGGCGCCGCTCTCGAGCAGATGGGTCGCGAACGAGTGGCGCAACGTGTGCGGGGTGACATGCCCGACACCGGCCTGGATCGCGGCCCGTTCGACCGCGGTTCGTGCGTCGCGGGTACCGAGCCGATCGCCCCTGGTGTTGAGCAGCAGCGCGTCCTGCGCGGTGCCGTTGGCCAGTTCGGGACGGGCGAGCGCGAGGTAGTCGCGCAGGGCGGTGACCGCCGGTTGCCCGATCGGAGCGATGCGCTCCTTGGCCCCCTTGCCGAACAGGCGCACCTGGGCCTGGGGAAGGTCGACGCCGCCGACGTCGAGGCCGCACGCCTCGCCGACGCGGGCACCGCTGGCGTAGAGCAGTTCGAGCAGGGCACGGTCGCGCAGCCCAACCGCCGTCGCGGGATCGGGGGCCTCGAGCAGGCGGGTGACCTCGTCCACGCGCAGGACGCGGGGCAGGTGGCGACCCTGCTTCGGTGAGGCGAGCAGCGCGGCCGGGTCGCGATCGACCACGCCGCGGCGCTTGAGGAGCGCGAACAGGCTGCGCACCACACTCGCCCGCCTGGCGATGGTGGCCCGGGCGTAGCCACGCTCGGTCAGCGCGGCGAGATAACGGCGCAGCGTCAGCAGTTCGACCTCGCCGGGGTGGTCGACGCCCCAGGCGGTGCAGGTCCGGCCGAGGTCGGTGGCGTCGCGGCGGTAGGCGTCGACGGTGTGCTCGCCGCGGCCGCGCTCGAGTTCGAGGTGGTCGACGAGCATGGTGACCGCGGCGCGCCAAGCCGGAGCGAGCACGTCGGCACCATCATCCGCCGGCGGTGCCGGCTCCCCTGGCGCGCGTGTCCCGCTCATCGCCGCGAAGCGTGGTGGTCCGGCTACGGGGTGTCAAGCCACCTCGACCGTGCGCGCGACGGTGACGGCGGTGAGCGACCGGCCGGTCAGCCGAACGAGCGCTGCAGGAATGCGGCCATCTCGGCCCGCGTGACCGGCCTGGTGGGGTGGAACAGGTCGCCGGAGCCGAGCGCGATCCGATGGTGGTAGAGCGCGGCGATGGCGCCGGCGTGCACCGATCCCGGTCGGACGTCGGTGAAGGGCAGGTCGACGACGCTCGCGGTCTGAAGCCCACGGGCGGTCGACAGCAGGCTCGCCATCTGTTCGCGTGTGACCGCACGGTTGGGTGCGTACGTGCCGTCTGCCGCCCCCCGGGCGATGCCGTGCTCGGCGAGCTGGGCGATGCCGCGGGCGTGGCTGTGATCAGCCGGGACGTCGCTGAAGTGGTCGAGCGAGGCCGGCTCGGGCAGGCCGAGCGACTTGGCCAGGAACGTGGCGAGTTGGCCGCGGTTGACCGC
>JAGXST010000314.1 GCA_018335555.1 Actinomycetota bacterium
GGCCTCGGCGGCGGTGACGAGCCGCCGGCGGACGCGTTCGATCCGCTCGTCGAGACCGGGGATGGGCGGCATGCCGGTCATGACGTCGCCTGCCGCACGACCAGGCCGAACTGTCGACCGGCCTCCGGGTCGGCGCGGTGGCTGAACCAGCGCTGCTGCGGGTCGCAGCGGGTGCAGGTGTCGACCCTGCGGACGTCGGTGACCCCGGCTGCGGCCAGTTGCGCGGCGACGGCGGCGGGGAGATCGAGCGCCGGCGTGTCCCAGGTCGTGCGCGCCGCGGCCGCCGGGTGCTCGGCCGTCACCTCGTCGTGCATGGCGGCAGGCACCTCGTAGCAGCACCCGCCGATGGCGGGGCCGACCACGGCACGGACGTCGGCCGGTGCGTCACCGAGGTCTGCCATGGCCCGCAGTGCGGCCGGGACCACGCCGGTCTGCACGCCCTTGCGGCCGGCGTGCGCCACACCGACCGTGCCCGGCCCGGCGAGCAGGACGGGGACGCAGTCGGCCGTGGAGACCGCGAGCGGCCGGCCGACCTGCGACGTGACCAGGGCGTCGACACCACGTACCTCGGCACCCTGCGGGGTCGACCCGTCCACGATGCCCACCTGCGCGTCGTGGACCTGGTGCATGGTGACCCAGCGCTCGGGTGGGTGGCCGATCCGGCGACCGACCTCGGCCCGGTCGGCGGCCAGTGCCGCCGGGTGGTGCGGACGCCGGTGCGAGAGGTTGCCGGGAGCACCGACGCGACGGGACGGGGCGTCGCCGTCGCGGCCGGTGAACCAGGCACCCACACCGGGACCGAGGTCGGCGTCGAGCACGAGCACGGACATCTGAGCCGGGGTCAGCGGAGGAACGACGGCACGTCGAGGTCGTCGTCGGCGTCCTCGGTGTCGTCGATGACCAGTGCCGGCGCGGACTCGGGTCGGCTGGGTCGGAAGACGTCGTCCTCGTCGTCCTCGTCGTCGTCCGCGCCCGGCAGCAACGTCACGGTCGGGTCGTCGGCGGCCACAGCCACGGCGGCCGGCGTGACCGTCGCGGACTCGCCATCGAACTTGTCGAAGCCGGCGGCGATGACGGTGACCTTGACCTCGTCGCCGAGCGAGTCGTCGATGACGGCGCCGAAGATGATGTTGGCGTCGGGGTGGGCCGCCTTGGTGATGACGTCAGCGGCCTCGTTGACCTCGAACAGGCCGAGGTCGCTGCCCCCGGCGAGCATCAGCAACACGCCGCGCGCGCCGTCGATGGATGCCTCGAGCAGCGGCGACGAGATCGCCAGTTGGGCCGCCTCGAGCGAGCGGGCGTCGCCGCGCGCCTTGCCGATGCCCATCAGTGCGCTGCCGGCGTCCTTCATGACCGTGCGCACGTCGGCGAAGTCGAGGTTGATCAGGCCGGGCGTGGTGATCAGGTCGGTGATGCCCTGCACGCCCTGCAGCAGGACCTCGTCGGCGAGACCGAACGCCTGGACCACCGAGGTCTGGCCGTCGGAGATCTGCAGCAGGCGGTCGTTGGGGATGACGATGAGGGTGTCGACCTCCTCCTTGAGGTTGGCGATGCCCTCCTCGGCCTGGCTCGAACGCCTGCGACCCTCGAAGGCGAACGGGCGGGTGACCACACCGATGGTCAGCGCGCCCAGTTCCTTGGCCACCTGGGCCACGATCGGTGCGGCGCCGGTCCCGGTGCCGCCGCCCTCGCCGGCGGTGACGAACACCATGTCGGCGCCCTTGAGCACCTCGGTGATCTCGTCCTTGTGGTCGTCGGCGGCCTGGCGGCCGACGGCGGGATCCGCGCCGGCCCCGAGGCCGCGGGTCAGGTCACGGCCGATGTCGAGTTTCACGTCCGCGTCCGACATCAACAGCGCCTGCGCGTCGGTGTTGATCGCGATGAACTCCACGCCCCGCAACCCGGCGTCGATCATGCGATTGACGGCGTTGACGCCGCCGCCCCCGATACCGACGACCTTGATGACCGCGAGGTAGTTCGACGGGTTCGCCCCCATGGGCTCCTCCTACGTTTTCGTGGCCGGGCGGGTGCAGTGGCACCGCGCCTTCGGGCACACCGGACCGGCGGGCCGATGTCTGCTCTGGTGAGACCGCGCGGGTCTCGCTCGACGAGGACCAGGCCCGGGGAAGCCTCGACCTCAAGTAGAGGTGTAACGTTATGTCAACCTCTGGTGGCGGGTGACCGTAACGGTCGCACCCACCCCGAGCAAGCACCCGACACCGTCACGGCACCGCAAGGCGTCCGCCGCCCGTCCAGCGCCCGAAAACGCACGCCGGGAACCCACCCGGCCACCCGCCCGGCGGGGGTCAGGGCGGGGTGACGACGGGCGTTGAGGGTGCGCGCACGTCGATGGAGGCGACCTCGGTGCCGTCGAGATCCTCGAGCACGGCCCCCAGCGCCCGGACCTTCTCGTCGACCCGGTCGGCCCGGCCGAAGTGCACCACCACCCCGGACGCGAGCTCGAGGTCGAGCTCGTCCGGCCCGGTGGCGAGGTAGCGCACGACCTCGGCGCGCAGCGGCCCCGACAGGCCGCGCCATGCCCGGTGGGCGTTGGCCAGGGCAGGCAGCGCGGCCACCTGCTCTCCCGGTGGGGGCGGCGTCCGCGGCACCACGATCTCGGGCAGGCCCTCGAGTCGACCGGGTTCGACCACCACGCCGTCACGGTCGACCATGACCTGCTCACGGTTGCCCGTCACGTTGACGGCGGGGACCCGTTCGACCACCTCGATCTCGACGGTCAAGGGATCGAGCCGCCGCGCGGTGGCCTCGCGCACCAGTGGCAGGGCCTCGACGCGGGCTTCGGCGTCGGCGAGCCCGAGGCGCAGTGTCGAGGTGCCCAGTGGCAGGTCGGCCGCCTCGATCACCGCGTCGACCTCGAGCCGCTCCGTTCCGACCACGACGACCTCCTCGAGGGCGACCAGGTCGGAGCGTTCGACGACCACGAACGCGATGGCGAGCACCGCGAGCACGACCAGCGTGACCGTCCGTCGGAGGCGGTGCTGGCGACGCTGCTCGCGGACCGCCCGACGCCGCTGCGCGATCCGTTCGTCGATCACGGCGCCGCCCCCACGTCGGTGAAGTCACCGAGCATCACGACCTCGGGACGCAACCGGACACCGAACCGGTCGACGACGCGCGTGCGAACCTCGTGGATCAACCGCCCCACGTCCGCCGCGGTGGCACCGGGGCCGGTGACCACGAAGTTGGCGTGTCGGTCGCTGATGCGGGCACCGCCGACCGCGAGGCCGCTGCCGCCGACGGCCTCGACCAGTCGTCCGGCGCTGTCGCCGGGTGGGTTGGTGAAGACCGAGCCGCAGTTCGGGTCGCCCAGCGGTTGGTGTTCGCGGCGCCAGGCCCGGATCTCGGCGATCTCGGCCTCGAGGTGTGCGACCGAGCCGGGCGCGAACCGCAGGGTCGCGTCAACGACCACGGCATCGTCGGGCAGGGCCGCGTGCCGGTAGGTCAGACCGAGTGCCTCGAGCGGCCAGGTCTCCCGGGTCCCGCTCGACAGCCGCACGACGTCGATCTCGACGATGTGGTCGGCCATCTGTCCGCCGTGGGCACCGGCGTTCATGCGGACGGCTCCCCCGAGGGTGCCCGGCACGGCCGTGGCCCAGGCGAACCCGGCGAGTCCGACATCGGCCACGCGGGCGGCGAGGACGGGCAGCGGCTCGGCCGCACCGGCCCCCCGCGGTGCTCGACGCCGCGAAAGCCGCGCCCGAGTCGGATGGCGACGCCCGGCCAGCCCGCGTCGGCGACCAGCAGGTTCGATCCGCGCCCGATGACGGCCCACGGCGCGGGATGCACCCGGCACAGTTCGCCGACCGTGGCGAGGTCACGGTCGTTCTCGGCGACGACGAGGGCGCGCGCGGGACCGCCGACCCGCAGGGTGGTCAGCGCCGCGAGCGGCGCGCCGGGCCGGACCCGGTCCCCGAGGCGGTCCTGCAGCGCGCGCACGAGCGGGTCGTGGTCGGCCCGCGACCCGCGGGTCGGATCCGCGACCGACGGCATCACGTCCGTCCGAGCCGGGCGAGCAGGGCCGGGCCGACCTGGGTGACGTCGCCCGCGCCGGTGACCAGGACGAGATCGCCGGGCCGCACCTGCTCGACGAGCACGTCCACGACGTCACCGAGGTGCGGTTCGTAGACGACCTTGGCCCCCGCCGCCTCGGCGGCATCGGCGACGATCTGCCCGGTCACACCCGGGACCGGGGCTTCGCTGGACGCGTACACATCGGTGACCACGACGAGGTCGGCCGCCGCGGCCGCGCGGCCGAGTTCGGCCCCGAGCACCTCGGTGCGCGAGTAGCGGTGGGGCTGGACGACCACGACGATCCGGTCGGCGCCGGTGCCGCGGGCTGCGGCCAGGGTGGCGCGCAGTTCGGTCGGGTGATGCGCATAGTCGTCGACGACCTCGACGTCACCGACGACGCCGAGCCGCTGGAAGCGTCGGGCGGCACCGGTGAAGCGCGACAGTCCCTCCGCGGCCGCGCCGAGATCGAGCCCCAGGCTGTCACACACCGCCAGTGCCGCCGCGGCGTTGAGCGCGTTGTGTCGCCCCGGGACCGCGAGTTGGAACCCACACAGCGTCGTGCCGTCGCGCCGCAGTTCGTGGTGACCGTCGTCGCCGAGGCTCAGGCGCAGGTCTGCCCGGGGGCTGGTCCCGTAGGTCAGGACCGGGCCTTCGACCTGGTCGACCAGCGCGAAGCTGCCCCGGTCGTCGGCACACAGCAACGCGGGCGCCCCGTCGGTCCGGCGGCCCAGGAAGTCACGGAACACCTCGACGACGTCGGCCTCGTCGACGAACTCGTCGGGGTGGTCGTGTTCGAGGTTGGTCACCACCGCCAGGTCGGGCCGGTAGAACAGGAACGAGCGGTCGGACTCGTCGGCCTCGGCGACGAACACCCCGTCGCTGCCACCGTGCGCATTGGTACCGCTCTCGTTGAGCGAGCCCCCGATGGCGAAACTCGGGTCCTGGCCGGCCGCCTGCATCGCCACGACGGCCATCGAGGTGGTCGTGGTCTTGCCGTGCGTGCCGGCGATCAGCACCGCCCGCTCGTCCGCCATCAACGCGGCCAGCATCTCCGCGCGGCGCAACACGCGCAGTCCGCGGTCGGCGGCGGCGCGCAACTCCGGGTTGTCCGCCGGGACGGCCGTGGAGATGACCACGATCCCGGCGTCGCCGAGGTTGGCCGCGTCGTGACCGAGTTCGACCCGCGCACCGAGCACGCGCAGTTCGGTCACCGAGCGTCCCTCCTGCAGGTCCGAGCCCGACACCGCATGGCCCCGCTGCAGCAGGATCCGCGCGATCCCCGACATGCCGGCGCCACCGATGCCGATCAGGTGCACCCGCTGAGGCGTCTCGAGCAGCGTCATCCGTGCTCTCCTTGTGACGAAGGTCCGGCCCCGTCGGCGCGATCGAGCAGTTCGAGCACCAGTCGGGCGACGTTGGCGGCGGCGTCGGGACGTCCGAACGCGCGCGATGCGGTGGCCATCCGTGCATGCCTGTCGGGGTCGGTCAGCAGAGGCTCGGCGGCGGCCACCAGGCCGGCCCCGTCGAGGTCTGCGTCGGCGATCATCGTGGCACCACCGGTCTGCTCGAGAGCCTGCGCGTTGAGCGTCTGGTGGTCGCCGGTGGCGTGAGGGTAGGGAACCAGCACGGCCGGGATCCCCAGCACGGTCAGTTCAGCGATCGAGGTCGCCCCGGCGCGGCAGACGACCACGTCGGCGGCCGCGTAGGCCATGGCCATGTCGTCGATGAAGTCGACGACGGCGACACCGATGTCCTGACGTTGCGCCCGCACCGGCTCCCAGGCCGCGACGGCATCGTCGTGCTGGCTGCGACCTGCCGCGTGCAGCACCTGCAGCGCGTCGACCCCCCAGCGGGGGTGGGCGGCGAGGATGGCGTCGTTGAGCGAGCGCGCGCCCTGACTGCCGCCGAAGACCAGCAGGGTCGGGACGTCGGGAGCCAGACCGAACCGTTCACGGGCCCCGGGACGCTCGGCCTCGCGGTCGAGCGCCAGAAGGTCCTCGCGGACCGGGTCACCAGTGACGGCGCACCGCTCGGGATGCGGGAACCGGTCAGCCGAGCCCGGGAAGGTCACGGCGATCCGGTCGGCCCAGCGCGAGGCGATGCGGTTGGTCAGCCCGGGCAGGGCGTTCTGCTCGTGGATGACCAGCGGCAGCCCGAGGTTCTTCGCGGCGCGGTCGAGCGGGAACGACACGTAACCCCCGAACGTCACCACCGCGACGGCCTGCTCGTCGCGCAGGATCTGCTCACAGGCCCGGACCGCACGCTTCACCGCGAACGGGACCTTGAACAGCGACAGCGATGGCCGACGCGGCACCGACACGGCAGCGATCTCGTGCATGCGGAAACCCGCCTGCGGCACGAGGCGGGCCTCGAGCCGGTCCGGCACGCCGACGAAGACCGGTTCGACGTCGGCCTGACGGGTCAGTTCGGTGGCCACGGCGAGTGCCGGGAAGACATGGCCGGCCGTGCCTCCGCCGGCCACCAGGATCCGTGTCGTCACGATGCGTCTCCCGAGCGGTGGATCAGGCGCGGCTGCCCCGCCTCGCGGCGAAGCCGGCTGGTCGGTGGTGGGGTCGCGCGGGCGACGGCGACCAGCAGGCCCAGTGCCACCAGGGTCGACACCAGCGACGACCCACCGACCGAGACCAGGGGAAGCGTGACGCCCGTGATCGGCAGGACGCCCGTGACGGTGCCGATGTTGATCAGGGCCTGCCCCGCGATCCACGCCGTTATGCCGAAGGCGACCGTACGCCCGAACCCCTCCTGCGCGGCATACGCGATCCGCAGGCCCACGAACAGCAGCGCGGCGAACAGGCCCAGCACGAACGTGGCGCCCACCAGGCCGAGTTCCTCGCCGATGATGGCGAAGATGAAGTCGGTCTCGGGGTTGGGGACCCAGTTCCACTTGGCGCGCGACGAGCCGAGGCCGACCCCCCAGACCCCGCCCTCCCCCAGCGCGAGCTTGGACTGGATCAACTGGTAGCCGGCACCCATCGGGTCGGCCTCGGGCTCGAGCCAGCCGGTGATCCGCCGCAGGCGATAGGGAGCGACGACGGCGAGCACGGCGATCGCGCTCAGCGCGCCCACGGCACCGACGGCCACGTACTTGCCCGGCAGGCCCTCGACCCACAGCACCGATGCGATGATCAGTCCGAGCAGGATGGTCGTGCCGAGGTCCGGCTGCGCGAGCACGAGCACGGCGAGCAGGAACAGCAGCGGGATCGCCGGGACGTTGAGGTGCGCGGTGGTGTGCAGCGAACCGTCGCGCGGCCGCTTGCGCTCGAGCACGTCAGCGACCCACAACAGCGCCGCGAGCTTGGCGATCTCGGAGGGCTGGACGACCATCGGCCCGAAGCCGAGCCAGCGGGTGGAGCCGAAGCGGGTCACGCCGACACCGGGCACCAGGACGGCGATCAGGCCGATGACGGACGCGATGATGAGGGGCCAGGCCAGTCGGCGCCAGATGCGGTGGTCGAGGTTCGCCGCGACCACGAAGGCGGGCACCCCCAACGTCGCCCAGACGAGTTGACGCCGGAAGATGGCGAACGGGTCGCCGGCCTCGGCCGCGTCGACGATGCTGGCCGAGTAGCTCATCACCAGCCCGACCAGCAACAGCACGGCGGTGATCACGGTCAGCGCGGTGGCGTCGCTGTTCCACGCGCCCGGATGCCAGCGGGCCCGTAGACGGGCCAGGCGACCGGTGCCCTGGCCTGCGGGACCGGCCGTCGTGGAGGTACCGGCAGCAGTCATGATCGATCACCGCTCATGGGCACTCCAGGGGTCGGGGACCGCAAGGCTCGCACGGCGGCGGCGAAACGCTCGCCACGTTCCGCATACCCGCTGAACTGGTCGAACGAGGCACAGGCCGGTGCGAGCAGCACCGTGTCGCCCGCACGCGCGGCTCGCGACGCTGCCTCCACCGCCGACTCGATCGTCTCGGCGTGCTGCGAACGCACGCCGACCGACGCGCACACCTCGGCGAGCTCGGGTGCGGCCGTCCCGATCAGGACGGCGGCACGAACCGCACCGAGATCGCCGGCGAGGGCCGAGAGGTCGACCCCCTTCGCCAGTCCGCCGGCGACCCAGACGATCGACGGGGCCGAGCGCAGCGCCGCCGCGGCGGCGTGCACGTTGGTGGCCTTCGAGTCGTCGACGTAGCGGACGCCGTCGATCTCGGCGACCAGTTCCAGCCGGTGGGCGCCGGGGTGGAACGTCCGCGCGACCTCGGCGACCGTCGCCGGGGCGACGCCGGCCAGCAGCGCCGCGGTCGCGGCGGCGGCGACGTTGGCGCGGTGGTGTGGCGCATCGAGCGCCAGGTCCGCGACCGGAAGCAGCCGCCCGGTGAAGATCGGCGTGGCCGCCATCAGGTGCCCGTCGGCGACGCCGACGCCGACGCCGGCCACGAGCGCGTCACCGTCGAACGCCGCCCGGCCGGCCGGCGCGAACCGGTCGCCGAGGTCCACCGTCACGGCGTCCGCCTGGTTGGTCACGGCCCAGTCCCCCGCCTGCTGCGCCTGCCACAACCGGGCCTTCGCCTCGCCGTATGCCGCCAGGTCGGGGTGCCAGTCGAGGTGGTCGGCGGCGAGGTTGAGCAGCACGCCGACCTCGGGCCGCAGCCGATGGGCGAACCGCAACTGGAACGAGGACAGCTCCGCGACCAGGACGGCGTCGGCCGCCGCCACTGCGGCAGCCTCGGTGAAGGGCCGGCCGATGTTGCCGCACGCGACGGCGTCGAGCCCGCCGGCCTGCAGCATCGTGGCGAGCAGTTCGGTCACCGACGTCTTGCCGTTGGTCCCGGTGACCGCGAGCAGGCGTCGCGGGTGCAGGCGGTGGCCGAGTTCCGGCTCGGACCAGACCGGCAGGTCGCGCTCGGCGGCGGCCTGCAGGACCGGCGCCCGCTCGGGGACGCCGGGCGACGGCACGACCAGGTCGACGTCGTCGAGGCGGTCGAGCGGCGTCACCCCCAGCGCCACGTCGATCCCGGCGGCGGTCAGCTCGGCGGCGGCCGGGTGGTCCGACCGGTCGTCGACCATGACCACCTCGACGCCGGCGGCGTGGAGGGCGCGGGCGGCGGCCGTCCCGGACGCGCCGAGGCCGACGACGAGGGCTCGGCGGATCCCCTCTGGTGCGGTGGCTGGTGCGGTGGTGCTCATCCGAGCGGCCCGAATCGCGTCAGGTACTCGGCGTAGAACACGCCGAGGCCGAGGGCCACGCCGATGCCGGCGATGATCCAGAAGCGCACGATGATCGTGGTCTCCTGCCAGCCGAGCAGTTCGAAGTGGTGGTGCATCGGCGCCATGCGGAAGACGCGCTTGCCGGTCGTGCGGAACACGGCGACCTGGATGATCACCGACAACGTCTCGAGCACGTACAGGCCACCGAGCAGGACCAACAGGACCTGGGTGTTGGTGACGACGGCCACGGCGGCGAGCAGACCGCCCAGCGCGAGCGAGCCGGTGTCGCCCATGAAGATGCGGGCGGGCGG
>JAGXST010000315.1 GCA_018335555.1 Actinomycetota bacterium
CTCGGCTGGCTCGCGGACCGGGCGCTCGGGACCACGCCGTGGCTGTTCGCCATCGGCGCACTCGCCGGCTTCGCCGCCGGCCTCTACCTCGTGTGGTTGCGCGCCCAGCGGATGGACGCGCGCGAGCAGGCGGTTCGGGATGGCGATGGTGGCTGACCCGTCCCGTCGGAGCGCCTGGCGTCTGGCCGTCCGCACCTGGGGACTGCTGGGCATCCTGGCGGCCGTCGCCGCCTCGGCCGGCTGGCTGATCGCCGGACCCGCCGCGGCGCTGTCCGCCGTCGTCGGCGTCGGCCTCACCGCGGTCCTGTTCGGACTGTCGGTCCTGCTGCTGGTCTGGATCACCTCGCGCCCCTCGGATGCGAGCGCCGGCCTGCTGGTCGGCGGCCTCGGCGTGCGCCTGGCCGCCTACCTCGTCATCCTCGACGCGGCGTCTGGCGCCGGCTGGTTCCACCGCGAGGCACTCGCGGTCTCGGTCGCCACCGCACTCGTCATCAGCCTGGCAGCCGAGATGATCTGGCTCGCCCGCTCTCCGCAACTTTTCGTCATCCACCCCGAGGCGCGTCGCCAAGCGACCGCCGCGACCGTTACCCGGAGCTGACGCGTGACACCGTTCCTCGCTGTCGATGTCCAGTACGGAGGCAACTTCGACGGGGCGTTGGATGACATCAATGCCCTGTTCCAGATGCCGCCGATCTTCGAGTTCGGCATCGGTGGCCTCGACCTCTCGATCAACCGCACGATCCTGATCATCTGGCTCGCCACGGCCGCCGCGTTCCTGCTGTTCCGTGCGGCGTTCAGCGACGCGAGGATCGTGCCGGGCAAGCTGCAGTCGGCGTGCGAGATGGTCATCGACTTCGTGCGCAACATCGCCCTGGACATCATCGGGCCCAAGGGCGTGAAGTTCGTCCCGCTGCTGACCACCTTCTTCGTGTTCATCTTCGCGATGAACCTGATGAAGATCACGCCGGGCATCATGTTGCCGCCGACCTCGCGCATGGCCGTGACCGGCTTCCTCGCGCTGACCGCCTGGGTGGTCTACGTCTCGGTCGGCATCAAGACGCACGGCTTCCTCGGCTACATCAAGGAAGTCTCCATCCCGCCGGGCACCCCGAAGGCGATCCTGCCGATCCTGGCCGTCATCGAGTTCGTGTCGAACCTGATCCTGCGGCCCTTCGCGCTCGCCATCCGGTTGTTCGCCAACATGGTCGCCGGGCACATCCTGGTCGTCATCACCCTGGTGACGGTCCACGTGTTCCTCTACCCGCGGCCCGGCCTGCCGGTCGGCATCCTGGCCCTGGGGATCTCGCCGCTGGTGTTCGGCTTCGAGCTGTTCATCATCGGGCTCCAGGCCTACATCTTCACGCTGCTGACCGCGGTGTACATCAGCTCGTCGCTGGAATCGCACTGATCCCACCCGACCTCCGCGAGAGCGCCCGCTCGCGCGGCTGACAAAACGACGGTGCCGAAGCGGCGCCGAACCAAGGAGAACGAGTATGGACATGGTCTTTCTGGCCCAGGAGGCCGCGGAGGTCGCGCAGTCGAACCTCGGTAACGGGCTCGTCTTCGGCCTCGCGACCCTCGGCCCCGGCATCGGCCTCGGCATCCTGATCGGCAAGGCGATCGAGTCGATGGCACGTCAGCCCGAGGCGGCCGGCATGGTCCGCACGACGATGTTCATCGGCATCGGCGTCGTCGAGGTCCTCGCGCTGCTCGGCTTCGTTCTCGCCTTCATCATCTGACGTTGTCAGGAGCCACCGTGATCACACTGCTCGCTGCCGCGGAGGACGCGTCGGGCGCCGCCCTGCTCGTTCCCGCCATGCCCGAACTGATCTGGGGCTTCGTCGCCTTCGCCCTGCTGCTGCTCGGCATGGTCAAGTTCGTCTTCCCACGCGCGAACCAGGTCCTCGACGACCGGTCCGCCGCGATCCAGGGCAAGATGGAGGAGGCCGACGCGAAGCTGGTCGAGGCCGAAGAGGCCCGGCGCAACTTCGACGCGCAGATCGCCGACGCCCGAGGTGAGGGCAACGCCATCATCGAGGAGGCCAAGCAGACGGCCGAGTCGCTGCGGCGTGACATCGTCGCCAAGGCCGAGGCCGAGGCGGCCGCGATCGTCGAGCGTGCCCAGGCCGACATCAACGCCGAGCGCGACCGCGCCCTGCAGGAGTTGCGCCAGCAGGTCGGCGCCATGTCGGTCGAGCTCGCCGCACGCATCGTCGAACGCGAACTCGACCCCTCCACCCACCAGACGCTGGTGGACGACTACATCCAGCGGCTGTCCAGCCAGAACTGACCCCTCGCGGGCCCAGATGAGGACCGGCACATGACGACCGAACGGACGAGCGCCTACGCGCAGGCCGTCGTCGCCCTCGCACAGGGCGAGGACGCGCTCGACGCCGTCGGCACCGAGCTGCGCTCCGTCGCCGACGCGGTGGAGAGCAGCGACGAGCTGCGGCAGCGTCTGACCGACATCCACCTGCCCATCGGGCAGCGGTTGAAGTTCGTCGAGTCCGACGTGCTGCAGGCGGCGCACCCCGTCACCCGCAGCGCGCTCGCGATGATCATCGCCGCCGACCGCGCGGGCGAGCTCGCCGAGATCGCCGCTTCCGTGGCCGCCAGGGCCGCCGAGCTGCGCGAGCGCGAGGTCGCCGAGGTGTACGTGGCCGCGCCTCTCGACGAATCCCGCCAGCGGGCGCTGACCGAAGCGCTCGAACGCACCACGGGCAAGCGCCTCGACGTGACCTTCCACGTCGACCCGGCGGTGGTCGGTGGTGTCCGCGCCAAGATCGGCGACACCGTCATCGACGGGTCGGTCGCCCGTCGTCTGCAGGAACTGCGCACCCGCGCCGGGCGCTGACCCGACTCGGCTGACAACGAGCGCCCACCGCGGCGCGACCCACAAGAGGATGTACGAGATGGCAGACCTCACGATCCGGTCGGAGGACATCACCGCCGCCATCCAGCAGATGCTGGACGGCTACGAGCCGAGCCTGGCCACCGAACAGGTCGGTCGCGTGCTGACCACCGGTGACGGCATCGCCGTCATCTCGGGCCTGCCCGGCACGTTGGCCAACGAGCTGCTCGACTTCGGCGATGGCGTCTTCGGCATGGCCATGAACCTCGACGAGCACCAGATCGGCGCCGCGGTCTTCGCCGACGCCGCTCGTATCGAGGAGGGCCAGAGCGTCCGTCGCACCGAGCGGGTGCTCTCGATCCCCGTCGGCGACGCGATGCTCGGGCGGGTCATCGACCCCCTCGGCCGCCCGCTCGACGGCAAGGGTCCCATCGACCAGTCGCGCATCGACGGCCAGCGGCCCCTCGAGGTCCAGGCCCCGGGTGTCGTCGACCGGCAGCCGGTGAGCGAGCCGCTGCAGACCGGTATCAAGGTCATCGACGTCATGACGCCGATCGGGCGCGGCCAGCGTCAGCTGATCATCGGCGACCGCCAGACCGGCAAGACGGCGATCGCGGTCGACACGATCATCAACCAGAAGGCGCTGTGGGGCACGCCCGACGCGGTCAAGTGCATCTACGTCGCCATCGGGCAGAAGAACTCGACCGTCGCCGAGGTCGTCTCGACGCTCGAGCGTCACGGTGCGATGGAGTACACGACCGTCGTCACCGCACCGGCCTCGTCGCCGGCCCCGTTCCAGTACATCGCGCCCTACGCCGGCGCGGCCATCGGCGCCAACTGGATGTACAAGGGTGACCACTCCCTGATCATCTACGACGACCTGTCCAAGCAGGCCGATGCCTACCGTCAGCTCTCGCTGCTGCTGCGCCGTCCGCCGGGCCGCGAGGCCTACCCGGGTGACGTCTTCTACCTGCACAGCCGCCTGCTCGAGCGCGCCGCAAAGCTCAACGACGAACTCGGTGGCGGGTCCATGACCGCGCTGCCGATGGTCGAGACCAAGGCCAACGACGTCTCGGCCTACATCCCGACCAACGTCATCTCGATCACCGACGGCCAGATCTTCCTCGAGACCGACCTGTTCTTCCAGGGCCAGCGTCCCGCCATGAACGCCGGTGTCTCGGTCTCGCGCGTCGGTGGTGCCGCCCAGAGGCCCGCCATGAAGGCCGTCTCCGGCACCGTGCGCCTCGAGCTGGCCCAGTTCCGCGAACTCGAGTCGTTCGCCCAGTTCGGCTCGGACCTCGACAAGGCGTCGCAGCAGCAGATCGCCCGCGGCCAGCGCGTGGTCGAGATCCTCAAGCAGGGCCAGTACCGGCCGTTGTCGGTCGAACTGCAGGTCGCGTCCATCTTCGCGGTCACCAACGCCAAGCTCGACGACATCCCGGTCTCCGACGTCCGCCGTTTCGAGGCCGAGCTGCACGAGTACCTGTCCTCGCGCAACGGCGAGCTGCTCGAGTCGCTCAAGACCTCGAAGCTGACCGACGAGCTCAAGCAGCAACTGTCGGACGCCATCGACGGCTTCAAGCAGACGTTCACCGCCTCCGAGCAGGCCCCCGAGGACGACACCAACGAGGGCTGGGACGCGATGTCGTCCACCAGCGAGGCCGTCGAGGCGTGACGGTCCATCGACGAAGGGGAAGGGTGACGCATGGCAGGTAGCGGCCAGATCCGCCTGTTGCGGCGACGCATCCGCTCCGTCAAGAGCACGCAGAAGATCACGCGTGCGATGGAGATGATCGCCGCCTCGCGGATCGTCAAGGCGCAGCGCCGTGTGCAGGAGGCCCGTCCGTACGCCGAGCAGATCACCGAGGTGATCAAGGGGCTCGCGCTGGCGAACGAGGTCAAGAACCACCCGCTGCTGCGCGCACCCGACGAACCGGTCGGGCGCGTCGCCCTGCTCGTCAACACCTCCGACCGCGGCCTGGCCGGTGCGTACAACGCCAACGTCATCAAGGCGGCCGAGCGCACCATCCGTCAGGAGGAGTCCGCCGGCAACGAGGTCGAGCTCTACATCGTGGGCAAGAAGGGCATCAGCTACTTCTCCTACCGCGGCCGACGTGCCGCCGGGTCGTGGGAAGGCGTGTCCGACGAGCCACGGCTCGACGCCGCTGCCGGGGTCGCCGAACAGCTCACCCGCCGCTACACCGAGGGCCAGGTCGACCGTGTCTGGGTCGTCTACACCGACTTCAAGTCGTCGTTGACCCAGCAGCCGGTCCGTATGGAACTGCTGCCGGTCAAGACCGAGGAGTTCGCGGGCGGCGACGAGATCGCCCCCGAGATCCTGTTCGAGCCCAGCCCCGAGGAACTGCTCGACGCGCTCATCCCACGCTACATCGACGCCAAGGTGTTCCACAGCCTGCTCGAGTCCGCGGCGTCCGAGCACGCCTCGCGGCAACGCGCGATGAAGTCGGCCACCGACAACGCCGAAGATGTCGCCGGCAAGCTCTCCCGCGTCATGAACCAGGCCCGCCAGGACCAGATCACCACCGAGATCTCCGAGATCGTCGGTGGCGCCGAGGCCCTGTCCGCCGGCTGACACCACCACCAGTTTCCCGCCGTACCTGAATTGACGCTCGAAGGAGCACAGCCAATGTCGACCCAGACCGTTGGGGTGAACGAGGGCCGCATCGTGCGGGTCATCGGTCCCGTCGTGGACGTGGAGTTCTCGGCCGGTGACCTGCCCGAGATCAACTCGGCGCTCACCTTCGAGCGCACCTACGAGGGCGAGACCCGCACGCTGACCGCCGAGGTCGCCCAGCACATCGGCGACCACCGTGTCCGCGCCATCTGCATGCAGCCCACCGACGGCGTCGGTCGTGGCACCGAGGTGGTCGACACCGGTGCGCCGATCTC
>JAGXST010000316.1 GCA_018335555.1 Actinomycetota bacterium
GCGTCGTGCTTCTTGAGCGTGCCACGGTCGAGTTCGCGCCCGACGCGTTCGAGTTCGGCTTCGCGCAGCGGCGGGAACGCCTGCAACGGGGGTGCGTCCGGGGTCTTGAACACCACCCAGTGGGTGCCGTCGTGGTCGGTCCAGCGACCGACCCAACCGTCGACGGCGCTGGCCAACTGCCAGGCGCGCAGGTGGGGACGCACGTGGCGGTCAGCCTGCCGCGCCGCCTG
Source organism: Actinomycetota bacterium (assembly GCA_018335555.1). Taxonomy (GTDB): domain Bacteria; phylum Actinomycetota; class Nitriliruptoria; order Nitriliruptorales; family Nitriliruptoraceae; genus Egicoccus. The sequence continues at coordinate 231 of JAGXST010000316.1, forward strand.
GACGACGATCGGCGCGAACTTCCAGCCACGGCGAACGATCGGTCCCAGGTACGACATCAGGCCATCTCGCGGTCGGTGACGACGACGCGCTTCTCCGTCACGACACCGTCGATGATCGAGAACCCGCGCACGTCGGGGTGGTCACGGTCCTGCAGGGTGACGATCAGGTAGGTCGCGTCGGGGTAGGCGGCCAGACGGATGTCGGTCGCCGACGGATACGCCTGCGTGTGGGTGTGCGAGTGGTAGATCGCGAGACCCCAACCCTCGTCCTCGATCTCGCGCATCGCCCGCAGCAGTTGCCTGGCCTCCATGACGTAGTAGGTCATGGAGCGCTCGGCGTTGTCGATCGGGAAGTGGACGATCGTGCCGTCGGGACGCACGCCGAGCAGGCCGCACACCTCGTAGGGGAAGTCCGACCAGGCGTGCTCGATCAGGGTGTCCCAGGTGGCGCTGTCCAGCGTGAACGTGCCGGCCGTGGCGACCTCGGCGGGCTCGGCGGCGGGCGTGCTCACGTCGACGACGACCTCCTCGCGGCGCGGCGTCGGATCGGACGCCGGGGGGCGTCGGACCGTACCCGAGTAGAGAACCTGCCCGCCCGTGGCCTAGCGTCGGCATCCCCACACGAAGGAGCCCGACGTGCCGCTCAAGCCCGAGGTCAAGGAGTTCGCGACCGGCAAGAACTTCGCCGCGCTGACCACGCTGTTCGACGACGGCCACCCGCAGACGCAGGTCATGTGGGTCGATGCCGACGACGACCACATCCTGATCAACACGGAGGTGGAGCGCCAGAAGTTCAAAAACGTCGAACGTGACCCCCGTGTCACGGTCCTGGTGTGGAACAAGGAGAACCCGTACCAGTACGTCGAGGTGCGTGGCCGGGTCGTCGAGATCGTCCACGGCGACGAGGCCCGGGCGCACATCGACGCCTGTTCGCAGCGCTACACGGGCAAGGACTACAACCCCGACAACATCGGCTCGCCCCGGGCGGTCCTCAAGATCGCGCCCGACCGCCAGCTCGTCCGCGGCTGACACTCGAGGTAGCCATGTCCGACGTCGTGCTCGACCCTCCCGACCGGCCGGTGCTGGACGGCAGGCGCCAGCAGATCCTGGCGGCGCTGGCCGACACCTTCGCGCCGGCGGTGCGTCCACCGCGGTCGCAGTCCCACGATCCGCACGGATTCTGGGCCCGCAAGGCCAGCGACCTGGACCTGGTCCCGCCGCTGGTCGGTCGCCTCGAGGCGATGCTCGGCGAGGACGAACTGGCCGAACTCGGCAAGCTGCTCGACATCCTGCGTGGCATCGGCTTCCCGCGGCTGCCACAGGCCGCCCGCGAGGCGGTGCTCAAGGGGCTCGCGCTCGCGTCGACCGAGGCCCGCGACGGCATCGACGGTCTGCGTGCGCTGGTCTCGCAGTTGTTCTACGGCCACGTCGACGCGACCGGTCGCAACCCGAACTGGGTCCAACTCGGCTACCCCGGTCCCCCCGAGGTCTCGTCGCCCCCGCGTGAGCTGGCGACGTGGTCACCGCCGCTGGACGACGACGCTCCGCAGGTCGAGGCGGACGTGGTCGTGATCGGCTCCGGCGCGGGCGGCGGCGTCATCGCCGGCGAACTCGCCGCGGCGGGCCTGTCCGTGGTCGTACTCGAGGCGGGAGGCCACTTCGAGGCGCCCGACTTCCCTGCCGACGAGTTGTCGGCGCTCGAGGCGCTGTACTGGCGCGGCGGCCTGAACCTCACCGCCGACGGCAACGTCGCCATCCTCGCGGGCGGCACCCTCGGCGGCGGGACGGCGATCAACTGGCTCAACTGCGTGCGACCGCCCGACGACGTCCGGCAGCAGTGGGCGGACGAGTTCGGGCTCGACGGACTCGACGGCGCCGAGTTCGACGACCACCTCGAGGCCGTGCGTGAGCGCATCTCGGCCAACACCGACTGCACCCACCTCAACGGCGTCAACGACAAGCTGGCGCGCGGCGCGGACGCCCTCGGCCACACCTGGGAGAAGGCGGCCCGAAACACCGACACCGCGACGTACGACCCGGAGACGGCCGGGCACGTCGGCTTCGGCGACCGCACCGGCAGCAAGCAGAGCACCACCCGCACCTACCTGCGTGACGCCGAGGCCAACGGCGCCCGGATCGTGTGCAACGCCCGGGTCGAGCGCATCCTGACCGCGCATGGCGCCGCGACCGGGGTCGAGGCGACCTACCTGCGCCCCGACGGGCGGCGCGTCCTGCTCGCCGTGCACGCACCGCAGGTGGTCGTGGCTGCCGGGGCGCTCGAGACGCCGGCCGTGCTGCTGCGTTCGGGCATCGGTGGCCCGGCCGTCGGTCGCCACCTGCGCCTGCACCCGGTCCCGATGGTCGTCGGACTCTACGACGAACAGATGCGCGCGTGGTGGGGACCTCCGCAGGCCGCCATCGTGACCCAACACCGCGCCGTCGTACCCGCGAGCACGGACAGCGGGAGTGAGGTGGGATTCGGCTACCTGGTCGAGACGGCCCACCTGCACCCCTCGATCTCGGGTGCGGTCGTGCCGTGGAACTCGGGCCGCCAGCACAAGCTGATGATGGGCCGCTTCGCCGGCAACGCCCCGTTCCTGGCGGTGACCCGCGACCACGGCAGCGGGACGGTCACCCTCGACGACCGGGGCGAAGCGGTCGTGCACTACCCGCTGACCGACCCGATCGACCTCGCCGTCCGCCGGCACGCGCTGCGGACGCTGATCGAGTTGCACGCCGCTGCCGGAGCCCGGCTGATCTTCGACACCCACCGTTCGCTGGCGATGTGGCAGCGCGGCCAGGATCTCGACGCGTTCGTCGAACGGGCCCAGAAGGCCGGCGACGGCGCCGGTGGGCGCGTGATGTTCAGCGCCCACCAGATGGGCTCGGCGCGGATGGGCGCGGACCCGGCCACCAGCGTCGCGGATCCCACCGGCCGACTGCACGACACGCGCGGCGTCTGGATCGGCGACACCTCGGCGTTCCCGACGGCCGTCGGCTCGAACCCGATGCTGACCTGCATGGCGCTGGCCCGGCGGACCGCCCACGCGATCCGGGCCGTCGCCGCCGCGACGCCGACCGGGCCGGACTCCGCGGGCTGACGGCCCGAGTCCGCCTGCCCGACCCCACGGTCGGGCCCCTGGCGTGCGATCAGCGCTCCGGCGCGATGTGACTAGCTCCATCGTGTCATGGTTCCTCTGCCCGGACGGCCACAGCCATGTGGCCGGTCGAGCGGGGAACCCGGGAGAGGACCCCCGCGCGGGCACCCGGCATCGTCACCGCGGCGGTGCCCGTCAAGGGGGAAGACCTTGCAGATCCGCAGACAACTTTCCGCCGCCGTGGGGGTGGTCGCACTGCTGCTCGCCGCGGCGCCGGCCGCGGCCCAACCGGCCGGTCCGGGCCAGCGCCCCGACCACGCCGGCAGGTCCGCGAACGACCCGGCGCCGGTGATGGGCCGGGAGCACGCCGACGCCATCGAGGGCCGCTACATCGTCGTCTTCGACAAGGACGCTCCGGGCAACGAGGTGGCCCGGGAACGCCGCGAATCCGAGCGGCGCGGCGCCCTCGTCCACCACGAGTACCGGACGGCCCTCCGGGGCTTTGCCGCCACCATGAGCGAGAGCGAGGTGGAGCGCCTCCAGCGGCGGCCGCACGTCGACTACATCGAGGCCGACTTGACGGTGGACCAGTCGGCGACGCAGTCGCCGGCCACCTGGGGCCTCGACCGCATCGACCAGCGCGGCCTGCCGTTGGACAACGCCTACACCTACGACGGGACGGGCGCGGGCGTCCACGCCTACGTGATCGACACCGGCATCCGCCGCACCCACGCCGAGTTCGGCGGCCGGGCGGTCCACGGCTACACCGCCATCAACGACGGGCGCGGGTCCACCGACTGCAACGGCCACGGCACCCACGTTGCCGGCTCCGTCGGCGGGGCGACGTACGGCGTTGCCAAGGCTGCGACGCTCGTCGCCGTCCGGGTACTCAACTGCCGGGGCAGCGGGACGACCTCGGGCGTGATCGCCGGTGTCGACTGGGTCACCCAGAACCACACGAAGCCGGCCGTGGCCAACATGAGCCTCGGCGGGGGCGCCTCGAGCTCGCTCGACAACGCGGTGGCCAACTCGGTCGCCGCCGGGGTGACCTACACGGTGGCGGCCGGCAACGAGGACGCCGACGCCTGCGGTTCGTCGCCGGCGCGCGTGGCCTCGGCACTCACCGTGGGGTCGTCCACCTCGAGCGACGCACGTTCGAGTTTCTCCAACTGGGGCTCGTGCGTCGATCTGTTCGCGCCCGGCTCGAGCATCACCGCCGCCTGGCACACCAGCGACACCGCGACCAACACGATCAGCGGCACGTCCATGGCCGCCCCGCACGTGGCCGGGGCCGCGGCCATCCACCTCGGCCTGAACCCGACCGCGACGCCGGCAGCGGTCGGCAGCGCGCTGATCGACAAGGCGACGACCGCAACCCTCAGCAACGTCAAGGGCTCGCCGAACCGGTTGCTGTACGCGCGCATGGACGGCAGCACGGACCCGGGGCCGGATCCCGAGCCCGAACCCGAGCCGACCCCCGGCTGCGGCCTGACCGAGTCGTACGGCGGCTCCCTCTCGGGCACCGGTGACGCCCAGGTCCAACCGAACGGCACCTACTACTACGCGGGCTCCGGCGTCCACCACGGGTGCCTGCGTGGTCCGTCGAACGCCGACTTCGACCTGTACCTGTACCGCTGGAACAGCACGTGGGGGTACTGGCAGCGGGTCGCGGCGAGCACCTCGGCCGACTCCGACGAGTCGATCAGCTACACCGGCAGCGCCGGCTACTACCTGTGGGAGGTCTACTCCTACCAGGGCTCGGGCAGCTACACGTTCGAGATGACGCGGCCGTGACGCACGGGGCGGTGGTGCCGGCCGACGGCACCACCGCCCGCCGTCCCCGCGTCCGGTCCTACCCCGGCACCAGCCTCACCCGGCCGGGGTCGCCGCCGGTGACGGCACCGACGACGGCCGCGGCGTGGCCCTCGGCGACGAGGTCGGTGACGAGGCCGTCGGCCGCCGCCGCCGGCAGGGCGAGCAGCAGGCCGCCCGAGGTCTGGGCGTCGGCGAGCAGTACGAGGGCGTCCTCGCCGATCCCCGCCTCGACGTCGAGGTGGTGCCGGGCGTGGGCGAGGTTGCGTTGCGTGCCGCCCGGCACCTCGCCGCGCGCGAGCAGGTCGTCCACCCCCGGCAGACGCGGGACCGCGTCGACGGCGAGGGTCGCGGCCACCCCGCTGGCGAGCAGGACCTCGCGCAGGTGGTTGAGCAGGCCGAAGCCGGTGACGTCCGTCCCTGCCCGCGCGCCACGGTCGATGGCCGCGGTCGCGGCGGGCCCGTTGGAGCGCAGCATCTCGGCCAGCGCCGCCTCGTAGATCTCGGCGAGGTCGCCACCGGGCCGATGGGCGGCCGGGTCGCGCCGCTTGACCGCGGTCGTGACCAGGCCGGTACCGAGCGGCTTGGTGAGCACCAGCACGTCACCGGGTCGGGCGGCGTCGTTGACCAGCATCCGGTCGAGGTCGACCTCGCCGACGACGGCCTGGCCGTACAGCGGCTCGGCACCGTCGATCGTGTGGCCGCCGGCAACCACCCAGCCCCCCTCGCGAGCCGCCGCCTGGCCGGCTTCGAGCACCTCGGCGAGCAGCGACAGCGGCAGGTGCTCGCGTGGCCAGGCCGCGAACGCCAGCGCGAACATCGGCCGGCCGCCCATGGCGAACACGTCGCTGCCCGCGTTGACCGCGGCGATCCGACCCCAGCTCGCCGCGTCGTCCACGATCGGGGTGAACACGTCGATCGTGGCGACGAGCGCCCGGCCGTCGGGTCGGCGCCACACCAGTGCATCGTCGCCGTTGGCCCGCCCGATCACCAGATCGGGTGCGGTCGCGGGCGTGAGGCCCTGCATCACCTCGCCCAGTTCGGTCGGCGAGAGCTTGCAGGCGCAGCCGGCACCGTGCGAGTACGCGGTCAGGCGGATCGGTTGGTCGGTCATGCCTGTGAGCGTAGGCCGCGCCGCCTGCCCGTAGCCTGCCCGCCATGACGCGCCTGCCCGCCCTCGGCGACTACCCGGACCTGCCCACGCTCGAGCGTGCGGTCGTGGACTGTCGCGCCTGCCCGCGGCTGGTCGCGTGGCGCGAGCAGGTCGCACGCGAGAAGCGGCGCGCCTTCGCCGGCTGGGACTACTGGGGTCGGCCCGTCCCGGGCTTCGGCGACCCGCAGGGCCGCGTGCTGATCGTCGGGCTGGCGCCGGCCGCCCACGGCGCCAACCGCACCGGACGCATCTTCACCGGCGACCGCTCGGGCGACTGGCTGTTCGCCTCGCTGTACCGCACCGGCTTCGCCAACCAGCCCACATCGGTGTCACGCGACGACGGCCTGGCGCTGGCCGACGTGTGGATCACCGCGCCGGTGCGGTGCGCTCCCCCGGCCAACAAGCCGACGCCCGACGAACGCGACCGTTGCGCCCCCTACCTCGACGCCGAGTTCGACCTGCTCCCGTGGCAGGTCGTGGTCGCGCTGGGCGGGTTCGGCTGGAACGTGGTGCTCGGCCACCGCGGCTGGGACGGGGCGAAGCCGAAGTTCGGTCACGGCGCCGAAGCGACGCTGCCCGACGGTCGCATCCTGCTCGGCAGCTACCACGTCAGCCAGCAGAACACCTTCACCGGCCGGCTCACCGAGGGCATGCTCGACGCCGTGTTCCTACGGGCCCGCGACCTCGTCGACACCGCCCACCGATGAGCGTGTGGAGTCGTTCGACCGTCCCGGGGGCGAACGACTCCGCCCTGTCAGGGTCTCAACGGTCGCGGTCGGCCAGTTCGAGGTGGCCCCAGCGCGCCAGCACCGGGCGGGACACCACGCCGGCGCGGACGCGCTGCGGGTGGTCGCCGACGTCGATGCGGGCGATCTCGCGTTCGGTGGCGTAATCGATCACCGCGACCTGGTCGTCGCCGCTGTAGGACACCCAGCAGTGCTCGCCGGTCGGGCCGGTGGTCGACCAGTAGGGCTTGCTGCCGTAGGACGCCAGCCGCGGCACGAACGTCTCGCGGTCGACGATCGCGGCGTAGTCCGACATCGTCCCGGCGGCACACAGTTTCTGGCCGGTCGGGTCCATCGCCAGGCCGTGGTGGGCGGAGTCGAGCAGGTACTGCTCCCGGGGCGTGTCTGCCGCGGCCTGGCTCAGCGGAAGGTGGGCGATGCGGGTGACCTGTTCGGTCTCGAGGTCGAACTCGACGAAGCCGTGGTGGAACGACACCTGGAAGTACAGGGTGCGTTCGTCGGGCGCCAGCGCCATGGGACGCACCGCGCCGCTCATGTTGGGCTCGCCGAACTCGTCGAGCTTCTCGCCGATGTCCCAGCGCTTCAGGATCTCGAGTGTGTCGGCGTCGACGACCTGCAGGAACTCCTCACCCTTGGTCACGTCGCGGACCGGGCCGAGCTCGGCGCGGTCGGTCGGCGTGTAGACACGGCCGATGCTGGCGTGCAGGACCCGGGTGGCGTCGGCGTAGTACTCGTTCTCGTGCGGGGAGTCGCCGGACGGGAACTCGCCGGTCCTCTCCCCCGTCGCGGTGTCGATCTGGTGCACCTTGTTCGCGGTCGAGTCCGACACCAGCAACCGTGTCCCGTCCGGTGAGATCGCCATGTGGTCCGACCGCTGCCCCTCCATCGGGAACCGCCAGGCGATCGCTCCCGTCTTCAACTCGATCGCCACGACGTCGGCCAGACTCGGCCGCGAGGCGTAGACGAAGGCACCGTCGGGCGAGGTGAACATGTCGTCGACGAACTGGTCGTTGCCCTGCCCGATCAGGTGCCGGATGCCGAGGAAGAACCCGAGCCGGACCGGGTCACGGTGGATCTCGGCGAGCCGCTCCTCGCGGTCGGGGACCATGTCGACGCGGTGCAGCACCTCGAAGGTGGCCGCGTCGATCACGTCGGCGGTGCCGTCGTGGTTGTTGCCCACGAACATGACGGTCCGCAGGCCCCGCTCCCCGCCGGGTCGGTCGGCAGCGTCCACCATGACCGGTGAGGCCACGACCGCGACCAGGGCCAGCAGGGTCGCGAGGGCGAACAGGACGGACCGGGAACGGGCGGACGAGGGCACGGCGGACTCCAGGGTCGGCGACGACACCCTCGACAACGAGTGACGGGTGGGCACGTCACGGAGCGGCGTCAGCTCTCGCGGTCGCGATCGCGGTCCTGCTGCTCGAGCAGCGCCTGGGCATCCCACAACTCGAGGCCCGAGCCGCGCAGCAGGTCGACCGAGGTCGCGCGCACCTGGCCGACCACGCGGGCCAGCGACAACGACCACCGGTCGGGGAACAGCGACCCGGCATGGGTGGCCGCATGCAGAGCGACCTCGCGCACCGCGGCAGGCGAGGCGTCGTCGGTGAGTTGCACGCCCAGCGCCCGCACGCCGGCCGCGAGGTCCTCGACCGCCTCGGCCACCGCCGTCAGCGCGCCGGCGGGCGCATCGTCGGGCGGGGTCGCGGACAGCAGCGCGATGCTGGCCCGGGCCAGCACCCGGGTGTTGCGCACCGCGTTGTCGAGTTGGCGGATCGCCTCCTCGTGCACCTGCAGCCGGTCACGGATGGCGCGTCGCCCCCAGGTGAAGGCGGCGAGGTCACGGGCGGTGGCCAGTGCCTGCTCGAGTTCGCGCACGTCGGGGTCCAACGCCCGCGCCCGCAGCAGCGCCTGCTCCGCAGCGTCGGCGTCACCGGCGGCCAGGGCGTCCGAGGTGTCACGCAGCGCCGCGGCCAGCCCGTCGAACACCGGCTGGGCGGCGCGGGCCACGCTCGGCAGCGGTGGCGTGCGCAGCAGCACGTGTCCGACGATGACGGCGACGGCGCCGCCGATGACGGCGTGGAAGACGCGGTGGGGCACCAGGGAGGTGGTCGGTGGGATCAGGGTCGCCACCAGCACGGCCGAGATGGCGGCCTGGTTCACCACCAGCACGCTGCCGCCCAGCAGGGTCGCCACGGAAAGGGCGAGCACGACCACGACCGCGATCTGCACGGCGCCGGTCCCGATCGACAGGATCAGCAGGTCGCCGACGAGGATGCCGAGCGCGACGCCGCCGGCGAGCTCCACCGCCCGCCGGACCGGGGCACCCGAGGTCGCGCCGAGCGTGACGATCGCGGCGATCGGGGCGAAGAAGGGGAGCGTGTAGCCGAACACCTCGGTCGCCACGAGCCACGCCAGGGTCACGGCCAGGGTGGTCTGCGCGATCGGTCGCAGGGCGGCACGGACACGGCGTGGCGCCGCCAACGCCTGACTGGCCATGCCCGAGCTGGCCACATCACTCCTGGCTGGTCGACGATGACCCGAGCGTAGGCGGGGGCACACCGTGGACGTCCGACCGCCCTCGCCGCTGCGCATCCGGCTCGTGCTGCCTAGTTTCGATGTGGTCGGCTTCCTTCGCGCCGGCCAGGACAGGACCGAGGACCGCCGTGGGAGCCACCAACCGCCGCGTCAGCATCCGCGACGTCTCGCCACGCGTCGATGGTGGGCGCTACCCCGCCAAGACCTCCCGTGGCGAGACCGTCACGGTCGAAGCCGACGTCTTCGCCGATTCACACGACCTGATCCGCGCCAGCGTGTGCTGGCGGCGGGTCGGCCAGCGGCGTTGGACCGAGGCTCCGATGCAGCTTCTCGCCAACGACCGGTGGCGCGGCGAGTTCGTCCTCGACGACCTCGGCCGCCACGAGTTCCGGGTCACGGGCTGGATCGACCGTTTCGGTAGCTGGCAACGCGACACCCGCAAGAAGCTCGATGCGGGTGTCGCCACCGACGTGGACCTCGCCATCGGGGCCGAGTTGCTCGAAGAGGTCGCCGCACGGGCGACCGGCGAGGATGCCGAACTGCTCGGCGCGATGAGGACCACGCTGCTGGACACCGCACGGGACCGCGACGAGCGCAGTGACCTCGCCCTCGCGCCCGCGGCCGGCGAACTGGTGGCCCGCAACGACGCCCGACGGTTCGCGACCGAGTCCGACCGCTACCCCCTGCGGGTCGACCGCGAGCGCGCCCGCTACTCGAGCTGGTACGAGCTCTTCCCCCGTTCGGCAGCGCCCGAGCCGGGCCGTCACGGCACGTTCGCCGACGTGATCGATCGGCTGCCCTACGTCGCCGGCATGGGTTTCGACGTGCTCTACCTGCCGCCGATCCACCCGATCGGGAAGGTGCACCGCAAGGGCCGAAACAACTCGGTCGAGGCAGGACCCGACGATCCCGGGTCGCCGTGGGCGATCGGGTCGGACGAGGGCGGTCACGAGGCGATCCATCCCGAGCTCGGGACGATGGCCGACCTGCAACGGCTGGTGAAGGCCTGCGGAAAGCACGGCCTCGAACTCGCGCTCGACATCGCCTTCCAGTGCGCGCCCGACCATCCCTGGGTCAGCGAGCACCCCGAGTGGTTCAGGAAGCGGCCGGACGGCTCGATCCAGTATGCCGAGAACCCGCCCAAGAAGTACCAGGACATCTACCCGCTCGACTTCGAGTCCGACGACGCCGAGGGCCTGTGGGATGCGCTCAAGGGCGTGTTCGAGTTCTGGATCGGCAAGGGCGTCAAGATCTTCCGGGTCGACAACCCGCACACCAAGGCGTTCGCCTTCTGGGAGTGGTGCATCGCCTCGATCCTCGACGAGCACCCCGACGTGATCTTCCTGTCCGAGTCGTTCACCCGACCGGCCGTGATGAAGGAACTGGCCCGCATCGGGTTCACCCAGTCCTACACCTACTTCGCGTGGAAGAACACCAAGTGGGAGCTCGAGCAGTACTACGCCGAGCTGTTCCGGACCGACGTGCGTGACTACTTCCGCCCGAACTCGTGGCCCAACACGCCCGACATCCTCACCGAGTTCCTGCAGTACGGCGGGCGCGGGGCCTTCGTCCAGAAGCTGGTGCTGGCCGCCACGTTGACCGCCAACTACGGCATCTACGGCCCGCCCTTCGAACTCATGGAGCACGAGGCGCGGCCCGGCGCCGAGGAGTACCTCGACAACGAGAAGTACGAGATCCGCGACTGGGACCTCGACCAGTCCCACTCGCTGGCCGAGCTGATCCGGCTGGTCAACCGGGTCCGGCGCGACAACCCGGCGCTGCAGCAGGACCGCGGGTTCGCCATCCACCACGTCGACAACGACCAGTTGTTCGCCTACTCCAAGCGCGACCCGCAGACGGGCAACACGGTGCTGGTCGTGGTCAACCTCGACCCGCACAACACGCAGGCCGGTTCGACCTGGCTCGACCTCGAGGCACTCGGCATCGACGGCGACGACTCCTCGTTCACCCTGCACGACCGCATCGCGGACGCCCGCTACGTGTGGCACGGCCGACGCAACTACGTCGCGCTCGACCCGCACGTCACGCCGGCGCACGTCTTCGTACTGGAGGCTTGAACATGGAGCCAGAACTCGACGAGCAGTGGTACCGCGACGCGGTCATCTACTCCTGCCACGTGCGCTCGTTCGCCGACAGCGACGGCGACGGGTTCGGCGACTTCAAGGGCCTGACCGAGCGGCTCGACTACCTCCAGGACCTCGGGGTGACGGCGATCTGGCTGCTGCCGTTCTACCCGTCGCCGCTGCGTGACGACGGCTACGACATCGCCGACTACACCTCGATCCACCCCGACTACGGCACGATGCGCCAGTTCAAGCGGTTCGTGAAGGAGGCACACGAACGCGGCCTGAAGGTCATCACGGAACTGGTCATCAACCACACCTCCGACCAGCACCCGTGGTTCCAGCGGGCGGTCAAGAGTCCCAAGGGCAGCCGCTGGCGGGACTGGTACGTGTGGGAGGACACCCCCGAGCGCTACCCCGACGTCCGGATCATCTTCCAGGACTTCGAGACCTCGAACTGGAGCTGGCACGCCGAGGCCGGCCAGTACTACTGGCACCGCTTCTACAGCCACCAGCCCGACCTCAACTTCGACAACCCCGAGGTGAAAGAGGCGCTCAAGGACGTGCTCGACTTCTGGGCCGGCATCGGCGTCGACGGGTTCCGGCTCGACGCGATCCCCTACCTGTACGAGCGCGACGGCACCAACGGCGAGAACCTGCCCGAGACCCACGTCTACCTCAAGGAACTGCGCGCCCACCTCGACGAGCACTGGCCCGGCCGGATGTTCCTGGCCGAGGCCAACCAGTGGCCCGAGGACGCCGCCGAGTACTTCGGTGACGGCGACGAGTGCCACATGAACTTCCACTTCCCGCTGATGCCGCGGCTGTACATGGGCGTCAGGCAGGAGGACCGCTTCCCGGTCATCGACATCCTCGACCAGACCCCCGAGATCCCCGACGGCACCCAGTGGGCGCTGTTCCTGCGCAACCACGACGAACTCACGCTCGAGATGGTCACCGACGAAGAGCGCGACTTCATGTACCGCGCCTACGCCCACGACCCGCGGATGCGCATCAACCTCGGGATCCGCCGCAGGCTCGCCCCGCTGCTCGGCAACGACCGGCGCCTGATCGAGTTGATGAACTCGCTGCTGATGTCGATGCCGGGCACCCCGGTGCTGTACTACGGCGACGAGATCGGGATGGGCGACAACATCTGGCTCGGCGACCGCAACGGGGTCCGAACGCCGATGCAGTGGTCCGCCGACCGCAACGCCGGCTTCTCCAGCGCCAACCCGCAGCGGCTGTACCTGCCCGTGGTCATCGACCCCGAGTACCACTACGAGACGATCAACGTCGAGTCGCAGCAGGAGAACTCGGCCTCGCTGCTGTGGTGGATGAAGCGGCTGATCGCGCTGCGGCAGCGTCACCACCACCTGTTCGGTCGCGGATCGATCGAGTTCCTCAACCCCGACAACCACAAGGTGCTCGCGTTCGTGCGTCGGTGGTCACCACCTGGCGGCGAAGGCGAGGAACAGGCCGCGCTGGTCGTGGCGAACCTGTCGCGCAACGCCCAGGCCGCCCAGTTGCCCCTCGACGAGTTCCAGGGTCTGTCGCTGGTGGAGATGTTCGGACGGACCGCGTTCCCCCCGGTGACCGAGGCGCCCTACACGCTCACGCTCGGGCCCTACCAGTTCTACTGGTTCTCCCTCGAGCGGGCGCCGAGCCGCCTGAGCCTGTCCAACATGCGCGAATACGCCGGCTCGCACACCGCCGAGTCCGAGCCGCAAGCCCCCGAGGTGACGCTCTCGGGCGAGTGGCGCGCCCTGCTGCGCGGGCGTGGCCGGGAGCGGCTCGAAGCGATCCTGCCCGCGGTCCTGCAGCGCCAACGGTGGTTCGGCGGCAAGGCGCGCACGGTGCAGGCGGCCAAGATCGAGGACGTCGCCCCGGTGTCGCGCGACGGTTCGGGCGCCAGGAAGGACGACAACTCGGGCGCCAAGCGTGGCGACGCCGAGCTGTACCTGCTGGTCGTGCGCATCGACTACGCCGACGGCGAGCCCGAGCGCTACGTCGTGCCGATCGCGTTCGCCGAGGGTGAGGAGGCCGGCCGGCTGCTCGCGGTGTCACCGACCGCGGTCCTCGCGACGGTGCGCGGACGTGGCCAGCGCGGCCAGTCCGGCGTGCTCTACGACGCACTGCACGACGAGGACGCCGGACACCTGCTGCTCGACGCGGTCGCCCGACAGCGCAAGTACCGCACCAGCGCCGGTGAACTCATCGGCCGCCGCGACGTACGGCTGGCCAAGGGCAGCGCCGACCTGCCGGCCAGGGTCCTGCGCGGCGAACAGAGCAACACGTCGGTGAAGTTCGGCGACCAGTACCTGATGAAGGTGCTCCGGCGGCTCGACGCCGGCGAATCCCCCGACGTCGAGATCGGCCGGTACCTCTCGGGCCGGATCGACCACGTCCCCGACTTCCTCGGGACCATCGACCACCGCGCCGGCGGCAACACCGCCACCCTGGCGATCCTGCAGCGCTTCGTACCCAACGAAGGCGACGCCTGGGTCTACACCCTCGACGAGCTCGAACGCTTCGCCGAGCGGGTGCTGACCGACCCGCCGCACCAGGGCAGTGACCTGCCATCTGGTGCCTCGGCGTTCGACCTGGCCAGGTCCCCGCTGCCAGAGGTCGTGCACGAGATCATCGGGCCGTTCCTGGACGCCACGTGCCTGCTGGGCCGGCGCACCGCCGAACTGCATGCGGCGCTCGCGGACGGCGTCGACCCCGACTTCGCGCCCGAACCGTTCAGCACGCTCTACCAGCGCTCGCTGTACCAGTCGATGCGCAACGCGCTGCGGCGCGGCCTCCAGCAGGCGCGCAAGGCAGCGTCCAGCCTCGAGTCGGACGGCGCCCGCGAGCAGATCGTGGCGTTGGCGCAGCGCGAGGGCGAGATCCTCGAACGGCTGCAGACGCTGTCGAAGGTCAAAATCGACACGATGCGCACCCGCATCCATGGCGACTACCACCTCGGCCAGGTGCTGTGGACCGGCCGCGACTTCGTGATCATCGACTTCGAGGGCGAACCGGCCCGGCCGCTCGGCGAACGGCGGCTCAAGCGCTCCCCGCTGCGTGACGTGGCGGGCATGCTGCGCTCGTACCAGTACGCGACCGACTCGGCGCTGCGATTCCAGGAGGAACGCGGCGCGGTCACCCGCGACCGGCCCAACCACGACGAGTTGCGCGGCTGGCTCGACTACTGGCACCGCTGGGTCAGCGCCGGCTTCGTCAACGGCTACCTCGACGCCGCCGGAGGGGCGAGCTTCCTGCCGGCCGACCCCGAGCACACACGGATCCTGCTCGACGCGTTCCTGCTCGAAAAGGCCATCTACGAGCTCGGCTACGAGCTCAACAACCGGCCCGAGTGGGTCGACATCCCGCTGCGCGGCATCGCCGACGTCCTGGGGGACACGACATGACCACGCCAGACGACCAGCAAGGTGACGCCATGCCCACGACCCCGAACGAGGCGCCCGCGCCGGGGGCGACCTCGCTGCTGACCGACGACGACCTGTACCTGTTCAACGAGGGGTCGCACTTCCGCCTTCCCGACAAGCTCGGCGCGCACCTGCGTACCGTGGACGGGCAGGACGGGGTGCAGTTCGGCGTCTGGGCACCCAACGCCGAGCAGGTCAGCGTCATGGGCGACTTCAACGGCTGGGACCCCGACTCCCACCAGATGGCGCCCCGCGGGGTCTCGGGCATCTGGGAGACGTTCGTACCCGGCATCGGCCACGGCGACACCTACAAGTTCCACATCCGCTCACGCCACGGTGGCTACCGGGTCGACAAGGCCGACCCGATGGCCGTGCACACCGAGACGCCGGCCAAGACCGGCTCCAAGGTCTGGGACCTGTCCTACGAGTGGGAGGACGAGGCGTGGCTCGCCGAGCGCGAGCAGAAGCAGGCGCTCGACCAGCCGATGTCG
>JAGXST010000317.1 GCA_018335555.1 Actinomycetota bacterium
GCGTCGTGGACGGCGTCGGCCGGGTAGATCGTGTCGACGATCGGGTGGACACGCCCGTCGGCGAGGTGGGGCAGCACCTCGCGTTCGAACGCGGCGACCACAGCGGCCTTCTCCGGAACCGGTCGTGCCCGCAGGACGGTGCCGATCAGGCGGGCACGTCTGCCCATCAGCGCGAGCAGTGGGATCTCGACCTTCGACCCGGCCCCGACGCCGACCACGACGATGCGCCCGCCGGTCGCGAGCATCTCGAGGTCGGCCGGGACCTTGGGGGCGCCGACGAGTTCGACCACCACGTCGGCGCCGGCGCCGCCGGTCACCCCGCGCACCTGTTCGACGACATCGAAGTCGTCGACGGGCTCGGCGCCCAGCGAGGCGATCAGGTCGCGGCCCTCGGCCGACCGCGTGACGCCGATGGTCCGCGCACCGCAGGCGGCCGCGACCTGCAGCGCGGCCGTACCGACGCCGCCCGTGGCGCCCTGGACGACGACCCACTCGCCGGGCCGGAGTCCGGCCTGGGTTCGCAGGGCGTCGTGCGCGGTGAGGAACGCCTCGGGGACCGCAGCCGCCTCGGCGTCGTCGAGGGCGGCGGGGACGGCGGCGAGGTTGGACTCCTCGACCAGCACCCGTGAGGCGAGCCCGCCGCCACCGACGATGCCGAACACCCGGTCGCCGGGCTGCCAGCGGCGGACCCGTTCACCCACCACCACGACCTCGCCGGCCACTTCGAGGCCGGGGATGTCGGTGGGAGAGCCCGGCGGTGCGGGGTAGTGGCCGCGCCGTTGGAGCACGTCGGCCGGGTTGAGGCCGGCGTGACGGACGGCGACGACGACCTCGGTGCCCTGCGGTACCGGGTCGGGACGTTCGCGTAGGTGGACGACCTCGTTGCCACCGGCACCCTCGAAGACCACCGCCTGCATGCTGGCTCCTCTCGTCGCCGCGAATCTAGGGGCCGACCGCCGCGACCCCGTACGTCGATGGGACCGAAGGGCAACCGCACCTCGGTTGAAGCGGCATGCAGGTCCGGATACAACCTGCGGTTCGTGCCCCGAAAGGCCCCCAGCGTGTCCATGGACGACCTCGGCCCCGACGTGCCGGCCCGCGACCTGCCCATGGACGTGATCGCCGAGCACATCGCAACGGAACGTCGCCGCGTGTCCGTGCTCGGCGAGATCCGTGAGTTGATCTTCGGTGCCCAGGACGGCCTGGTCTCGACACTCGCGGTCGTCGCGACGGTGGCGGGCGCCTCGAGCGACAACCGTGCCGTGCTGATCGCGGGGCTGGCGTCGGCGATGGCGGGTGTGTTCTCGATGGCCATCGGCGAGTACATGGGTTCCAAGAGCCAGGACGAGATCTACCAGTGGCACGTCGACGACGAGCGCCAGGAAGTCGTCGAACGACCCAACGAGTCCGAGGCCGAGGTGGCGTGGCTGTTCATGGAGGAGGGCATGCCCGAGGAGGACGCCTGGGAGGCGGCCGGGCTGATCGCCAGGCACCCCGACTCGCTCCTGGCGACCATGGTGGCCAAGGAGCTGGGGCTGGCGGCGCACATCGACGACACCGCGGGTTCGCCGCTGCGCGGCGCCCTGGTGATGGGTGCGTCGTTCGCGGTCGGTTCGATCGCTCCCGTGGCACCGTTCCTGTTCACGGAGGGGATCCCGGCGCTGACCTGGGCCACGGTGCTGACCGGCCTGGTCCTGTTCGGTATCGGCGCGGTCAAGGCGCGATGGACCGGGCGCAACTGGTTCCTGTCGGGGTTCGAGATCCTGGCGCTCGCTGCCGTCGCCGGCGTGGCCGGCTACCTGTTCGGCACCATCCTGCCTTCGCTGCTGGGCTTCGCTCCGGCCTGACCGAGGCGCCCGCCACGTAGGGTGGCGACCGTCCCGCGACCCGGCGGGCGGCGAGCACCGGGGACAGCACGTGCGGATCCTGATCGCGCCGGACTCGTTCAAGGGCACGCTCACGGCGCCGGCCGCGGCGGCGGCGATCGCCGACGGCTGGCGCACGCGACGTCCCGACGACGACCTCGACCTGTGTCCCCTCTCCGACGGTGGGGACGGACTCCTCGAGGTCGTCGGCGCCACGGGCGGCTGGTCCTGGCAGCGCGCCACGGTCGAGGATCCGGCCCGCCGCCTCGTCACCGCCCGCTGGCTCCGACGGGGCGACGCCGTCGTGGTCGAGACGGCGGAGGCGTGCGGGCTGCACCTGTTGGCCGAGGACGAGCGCACGCCGACACGGTGGTCGACGTACGGCGTCGGACAGTTGCTGCAGGCCGCCGCCACCGACGGGGCGGGCGAGGTCTACCTCGGCCTCGGCGGCTCGGGCACGTCCGACGGCGGGATCGGCCTGCTCGCCGCGCTCGGTGCCGACCTGCGCGACGGGGACGGGCGCCCCGTGGGTGCCGACGGCGCCCGCGACCTCGCCCGTGTCGCCACGGCGAGGCCGGCAACATCAGCACGATGGCGCGCCCTCGACCTCGTCGTGGTGTCCGACGTGACCACGCCGCTGCTCGACGCCGCACGGGTCTTCGGCCCGCAGAAGGGCGCGACTGCGACCGACGTCGTCTCCCTCACGGCGGGCCTGCGGCGCCTGGCGGACGCGGTCGAGACCGGGTTCGACCTGCCGGGGTTGCGCGAACGGCCCGGCACGGGTGCCGCCGGTGGGCTCGGGTTCGCACTGGCGGCACTGGGTGCGCGTATCGTCGACGGTGCCCGCCACGTCGCCGACCTCGTCGGACTGCGTGAGCGCCTCGCGGCCGCCGACCTGGTGATCGTGGGGGAGGGACGGCTGGACGCCACCTCGCTGCAGGGCAAGGTCGTCGGCGCGACGGTCGCCATGGCGGAGGAACTCGGGGTGCCGCTCGCCGCCGTGGTCGGCCGGGCCGACCTCCGGCCTGCGGGCTTCGCTGCCCTCGAGGAGGCATCGCCCGGCGGTCCCGGCACCGACCCGGCGGCCGACCTGCGCTCCGCTGCGGCGCGACTCGCCGAGTGCGCCAGTCGTCCCCGGAAGGCCTGAGCGAAGGGAGAGGGGTCGCGATGGAGGAGTTCCCCGCGGGGCCGTCGGTCACGCGGCTCGAGGCCGAGGCCGAGCGGTTGTTGCGGTTCGGGGTCGGCGGCCGGCACCCCGCGGGCGGGTTCGCCTGGCTGCGCGACGACGGCACGCCCGACCTCGACCGTGACGTCGAACTGTGGATCACCTGCCGGATGACCCACGTCTACGCGCTCGGTCACCTGCTCGGGTTCGAGGGCGCCGCCGACCTCGTCGACCACGGCCTCGACGCGCTGACGGGACGGCTCCACGACGACGACCACGGAGGATGGCACGCCACGGTCGGACCCGACGGGCCGACCTCGCAGACCAAGGGCGCCTACGACCACGCGTTCGTCGTCCTCGCAGCGACCTCGGCCGTCGTCGCCGGGCGACCCCGGGCCGAGACCCTGCTCGCCGAGGCGCTCGACGTGCAGGACCGTCACTTCTGGGACGAGGACGACGGCGCCGTCGTGGACGTCTACCTCGACCCCGGGTTCGAACACCTCGAGGCGTACCGCGGCGCGAACGCCAACATGCACACGGTCGAGGCCTATCTGGCGGCCGCGGACGTCACCGGCGACCCGCGCTGGCTCGAGCGCGCCGACCGCGTCGTGCACCGCTTCGTGCACGGCGCGGCCGGCGGCCACGACTGGCGCCTGCCCGAGCACTTCGATCCGGACTGGCGGCCGCTGCTCGACTACCACCGGGCGAGCCCGGACGACCCGTTCCGCCCGTACGGCGCGACGGTCGGACACGCCTTCGAGTGGGCACGCCTGTCCCTGCACCTCGAGGCGGCCACGGGGGGTGGCGACGACCAGATGCGCAGCGACGCCGCGTCGCTGTTCGAACGGGCGGTGACGGACGGGTGGCAGGTCGACGGCCCCCCGGGCTTCGTCTACACCACCGACTGGGACGGCATCCCGGTGGTGCGACAGCGGCTGCACTGGGTCGTCTGCGAGGCCCTGGCCGCGGCGGCGACGCTGCACCGCGCGACCCGGGACGGCTGCTACGGAGACCACTTCCGCGCCTGGTGGGCCCACGCCGACGCCTGGTTCGTCGACCGCGACGGCGGCTCGTGGCACCACGAACTCGACGAACAGCTCCGACCCGCGGCCAGCGTGTGGCCCGGCAAGCCGGACCTGTACCACGCGCTGCAGGCGGTGCTGGTGCCGCGGGCGCCCCTGGCACCGTCCCTCGCCACCGCCATCGCCGATGGCCGGCTGGGTGCACTGCCGGGGTAGCGACGCGGTCGGGGCGCCGAGTGGCTCCGGCCTCGTCCCTGTGGTCGGGTAGCCCCGACCGGGCACCGTCTAGGGTGCGGCCGCGGCGAACGACACGAACTTGCGAGGTCCGCACGTACCGACCGATCCCACCGACGGGTAGCCCATGTCCATCTCACCGGTCCGCAAGATTCCCACCGGGATCCCCGGGTTCGATGCGATGGCACACGGCGGTCTGCCGGAGGGTCGCACCACGCTGGTCGCGGGCTCGGCGGGCGCGGCCAAGACCCTGTTCGCGTCGCAGTACCTCGCCGGCGGGATCCGTGACTTCGACGAATCGGGCGTCTTCGTCACCTTCGAGGAGACCCCGCTCGACCTGCGGCGCAACCTGATCTCGCTCGGTTGGGACATCGACGCATGGGAGCAGGCGGGCAAGTGGCGCTTCGTCGACGCCTCGCCGGACCCCGCACAGGACGTGACCCTCGCCGGCGCCTGGGACTTCGGCGCTCTCATGGCCCGCATCACGCGGGCCGTCGAGGCCGTCGACGCGAGCCGGGTGGTGGTCGACTCGCTCGGTGCGGTGTTCAGCGAGTTCTCCGACAGCGGCCGGGTCCGACGCGAACTGCGGCGCCTGGTCCGTGCCCTGCGCGACCTCGGGGTCACCTCGATCATGACGGTCGAGCGGACCAGCGAGTACGGCGACGTCAGCCGCTGGGGCGTCGAGGAGTTCGTGGCCGAGGACGTGGTGCTGCTGCGCAACATCCTCGAGGACGAGGCCGCCCGACGAACCATGCAGATCCTGAAGTTCCGCGGCACCACCCACAGGAAGGGCGAGTTCCCGTTCGCGATCATCAACGATCGCGGCATCGTCGCGCTACCGCTGGCCGACTCGGCCCTGACCGACCTGCAGTCGCGGGCGGACCGGATCGATTCGGGCAACGACGAACTCGACGCCATGACCGGCGGCGGGCCCTTCCGCGACTCGATCACCCTCGTGTCCGGCGCGACCGGGACCGGCAAGACCCTGATGGTCACCGAGTTCATGAAGGGTGGCGCCCGCAACGGCGAACGGTGCCTGTTGTTCGCCTTCGAGGAGAGCCGAGCGCAACTGATCCGCAACGCCAAGGGCTGGGGGGTCGACTACGAGCAGATGGAGCGTGACGGTCAACTGCAGATCGTCGCCGCCTACCCCGAGACGGCCTCGCTCGAGGAGCACCTGGTCAGGATCACCGACGCGATCCGCGACTTCGAACCGCACCGGTTCGCGCTCGACTCGCTGTCCGCGCTCGAGCGCGCGTCCACGCCGCGCGGCTTCCGCCACTTCGTGATCGGGATCACCTCGCTGCTCAAGGACCGGCAGGTCACCGGCATGTACACCGCGACCACACCGAGCCTGATGGGTGGGGCATCGGTGACCGAGTCGCACATCTCGACGCTGACCGACGCCATCGTCCTGCTGCGCTACGTCGAGGTCCTGGGCCAGGTTCGGCGCGCGATCTCGGTGCTGAAGATGCGCGGCTCGGCCCACGACCACGACATCCGCGAGATCACCATCGACGCCGACGGCATGCACATCGGCGCGCTGTTCACCAACGTCGACGGGGTGCTCTCCGGGGCGCCGCGACAACTCGGACCCGACGAGGTCGAGGTCGTGGGCACCCAGGGCTGATCCGGCTCCGAACAACCACCGAGGAGGTGCGATGCAGCGACCACAGGCGCCCCTCGAGCTGCGCCTCTACCTCAACGGGCACGCGCCCGAGTCAGCCGGTGTCGAGGACCAACTGCACCGGTTGTTCGCCTCGGTGGGGCTCGAGTTCACCGTCGAGGTCATCGACGTGAACGAGCATCCCGACCGTGCCGACGACGACCGGATCCTGCTCACCCCCACCCTGTTGCGGCTGACCCCGCCACGGCTGCGGGTTGCGGGGGACCTCAGCGACCTCGAGGCCGCGCTCGACGGACTCGGTCTGCGCGTCTGGTCGCAGCGTCAGGCGTTGGCCTGACACGGCGCGAGCTCAGCGGCTGCGGTCCTTGACGGCGGCGGCCATGGCGGCGTACAGCGCTTCGTTGTCGTAGGGCTTGGGCACGAACGTCGTGTGGGCGCTCGCGCCGCTGAGGTGTTCGGCGATCTCGCTCTTGTCGAACCCGCTGAAGAAGACGATCGGGAGGCCGGGATCGAGCTGGCGCAGGTTCGCGAACGCCTCGTGGCCGGTCATGACCGGCATCATGACGTCGAGCAGGACCGCGTCGAAGCGCTGCGGCTCGGCCGCGAACCGCTCGACGGCGTCGCGACCGTCGACCGCCTCGACGACCTCGTAGCCACCGCGGCGCAGTAGCAGCGCCGTGACCGTGCGGACCATGTCGTCGTCGTCGACGAGCAGGATGGTCGCCTCGTGTCCGGTCACAGGCGTACCCCGCCCGGCATGGGAACCAGTACCCGGAAGCAGGCGCCGGAGCCGAGCCTGCCCTCGACCTCGATGGCGCCGCCGTGTGCGGCCATGATCCCGGCAGACGCAGCCAACCCCAATCCCCGTCCGGCGAACTTGGTGCTGAAGAACGGTTCGAAGATGCGGTCGAGCACGTCCTCGCCGATACCCGGACCGTCGTCGGTGACGCAGATGGCCAGGTACTCACCGACCGGCAGCGTCGCGCTGGACCGGTCGGCGCGCCGGCCGGTTCCCACATAGACCGACCCGGTGCCGACCACGATCGTGCCGTTGTCGTCGCCGATGGCCTCGGCCGCGTTGATCACGAGGTTCATCAGGACCTGGCGCAACTGGCTGGCGTCGGCCCGGGCGGTGGGGAGCCCGTCGGTGAGGTCGACCTCGAGCCGGGTCTTGGGCGAGACGCTCGAGCGCAGCAGCCGGGTCATCCCGGTCACGAGCTCGTTGAGGTCGACGCTGGTGAGCTCGACGCTGCCGCGGCCGCTGTAGGCGAGCATCGCCCGGGCGAGTTCGGCCGCCCGCGTGCTCGCCTCGATGATCTGGCCGAGCGCATGGTCGACCAGGTCGACGTCGCCGGGACTGCTACGGGCGATACTCGCCCAGCCCTGCATCCCGACCAGCAGGTTGTTGAAGTCGTGGGCGACACCGCCCGCCAGGGTGGCCAGGCTCTCGGCCCGCTGCAGGTGCCGCAGCCGTTCCTCGCTCTGACGTTCGCGGGTGATGTCACGACCGATGATCACGTAGCCGAGCAGCGCGCCCGCGGGGTCGTGCATGGCGGCCGCCGTCAACGACAGCAGGGCGACGTCGTCGTCGAGTTCGACGCGGACGTCGCGGCGGATGCGACCTTCCTCGCCGCCGGCCGCGGCCAGCAGGTCGACGGTCTCCTCGCCGTCGACGGCGGGCAGCACGTCGGGCAGCGGCCGCCCTTCGGCCTCCTGGCTGGTGGTCCGCAGCACCCGTTCGCCGAATTCGTTGAGGCTGACGACGCGGCCGAGGGGGTCGACGCTGAGGATGACGTCGGGAGCGTGGTCGACCAGCGCTGCCAGGTACTGCGCAGAGACCGCCGCGGCCGGTTCGTCGGGGCGTGTCGAGCGGGCGGCGCCGAGCAGGTCGCGGTTGATGACGTCGAGGGCCTGGCGCAGCCGGCCACGTTGGGCCGCCGCCGTCGCCGTCTCGGCGAGCGCCGCCGCGAGAC
>JAGXST010000318.1 GCA_018335555.1 Actinomycetota bacterium
GCCAGGCCGTGGATGCCGCCCTCGCGGCCGAAGCCCGACTCCTTGTAGCCACCGAACGGGCTGGTGGGGTCGAAGCGGTTGAAGGTGTTGGCCCACACCACGCCGGCGCGGAGCTGGTCGGCCATCCACAGGATCCGGGAACCCTTCTCGCTCCACACGCCGGCCGACAGCCCGTAGGGGGTGTTGTTGGCCTTGGCGACCGCCTCCTCGGCGGTGCGGAAGGTCAGCACGCTCAGCACCGGCCCGAAGATCTCCTCCTGGGCGATGCGCGAGGACTGGCCGACCTCGGTGAACACGGTCGGTGCGAACCAGAAGCCCTTGTCGGGCAGCTCGCACGCGGGGGACCAGCGCTGCGCCCCCTCGGCGACGCCGGCGTCGACCAGCGTGGTGATCCGCTCGAGCTGCGCCTTGGAGTTGATCGCGCCGATGTCGGTGTTCTTGTCGAGCGGGTCGCCGAGGCGCAAGGTCGCCAGACGGCGCTGCAGCTTGTCGATGACCAGGTCGTGGACCGATTCCTGGATCAGCAGCCGCGAGCCGGCGCAGCACACGTGGCCCTGGTTGAAGAAGATCCCGTCGACGATGCCCTCGACCGCCTGGTCGATCGGCGCGTCGTCGAAGACGATGTTGGCCGCCTTGCCGCCCAGTTCCAGCGTCAGCCGCTTGCCGGTACCGGCGAGTTCACGCTGGATGGCCTTGCCGACCCCGGTCGAACCGGTGAACGCGACCTTGTCCACGCCGGAGTGGCCGACCAGCGCCGCACCCGTCTCGCCGGCACCGGTGACGATGTTGACCACGCCGGCGGGCAGGTCGGCCTGTTGGCAGATCTCGGCGAACAGCAGCGCGGTCAGCGGAGTGGTCTCGGCCGGCTTGAGCACGACCGTGTTGCCGCACGCCAGGGCCGGCGCGATCTTCCAGGCCAGCATCAGCAGCGGGAAGTTCCACGGGATGACCTGGCCGGCGACACCGACCGGCTTCGGTGCATGGCCGAGACCGGCCCAGTCGAGCTTGTCCGCCCAACCGGCGTGGTAGAAGAAGTGCGCCGCGGCCGTCGGCACGTCGACGTCACGGGTCTCCTTGATCGGCTTGCCGTTGTCGATCGACTCGAGCACCGCGATCTCGCGCGCGCGCTCCTGGATCAGCCGGGCGATGCGGAACAGGTACTTGCCGCGCTCCGCGCCGGGCAGCTTCGACCAGGGACCGAACGCCTTACGGGCGGCCTTGACGGCCCGGTCGACGTCCTCGGCCGAGGCGAGTGCCACGTCGGCGAGGTGGTCCTCGGTGGCCGGCGAGATCGTGGCGAAGCTGCCGCCCTCGGCCGGGTCGACGAACTCGCCGCCGATGAACAGCCCGTAGCTGTCGCGGATGGTGGCGAGGTCACGCGCCTCGGGAGCGGGCGCGTAGGCCCACGTCGGCGTGATCAGGTCGGGAACGGTGGCACTGGCCACGACGCGGTCCTTCGATGGGCGGCAACACTGGCTGCACGGCTCGCGTCCGCACGGGTCGCGAGCCGCCCAAGCATAGTGTCGATACCGGATCTGGCCCGCCGGGATGGTGGGCGCCGGGTAACCAGGTCGCCCCCTAGTGCGTCGGCATGGGTGACAGGACGCGAAGAAGGGACGAGGTGGCAGGCGACGAGACGACCGCGCCCCGCGCACGCGGCGACGCGGCATTCCGCGACTTCGTGGACCGCGAGTACGCGCCCCTGGTCCGGGGCCTGGCGCTGTACTGCGGAGACCGCGCAGTCGCCGAGGAACTGGCCCAGGACGCCTTCGCGCGGGCCTACCAACGCTGGTCCAAGGTGTCGTCGATGGCACGGCCGGGCGCCTGGGTGCGCACGGTCGCGTTCAACCTCGCCCGATCGCGCTTCCGTCGCAAGGGCGCCGAACGGCGCGCCTACGCGCGTCATGGCGCCGGACCTTCGGCCGCACCCGCAGTCGAGACGGCCGACGTGCTGACGGTGCGTGAGGCGGTGCGGGCACTGCCGGATCGGCAACGCGAGGTGCTGATCCACCGCTACTTCCTCGGCGCCTCGGTGGCCGAGACCGCCGAGGCGGTCGGGGTCAGCGACAACGCGGTGAAGTCGGCCACGTTCAAGGGCATCGAGAACCTGCGGCGGCAACTCGGTGACGATGTCACCGCGATCGAGGAGGGCGCGCACCATGCCTGAGATCACCGAACTGCTCGAACACGCCGCCCCCGGCGCCGGCGGGCCGGCCCCACTCGACGACATCGTCCGTCGCGGTCGCCGCCGTCAGGTGGCAGCCCGTGCCGCGGCGGTCGGCGCGCCGCTGGCGGTCGTTGCCGTCGTGGTCGCCGTGCTCATGACCGGTGGCAGCCCGAGCGGCGTCGTGATCGACCCGCCTCCTCCCATGGCCGAGACCCCCGACCCCGACCCCACGCCGCAGCCGACCGAGCCCGGCGAGGCCGGTGAGCCGACGCCCGGGACCGGCGAGGAGGCTCCCGCGGTCGACACCTCCGGCTGGGTGCTACCGAGTGGGATGGCCGCCGACGTGCTGGTCGTCCAGGCCGACGGCGGCACCCCGACGGTCACGCG
This sequence comes from Actinomycetota bacterium, assembly GCA_018335555.1. Lineage (GTDB taxonomy): Bacteria > Actinomycetota > Nitriliruptoria > Nitriliruptorales > Nitriliruptoraceae > Egicoccus. The sequence continues at coordinate 2,555 of JAGXST010000318.1, forward strand.
ACTCGGCGCCGATGGCAGCCAGGGAGGGTTCGACCTCGAGGACGGTGTGCCGAACGAGGCCGGGCTCGTACCGGACCGCCTGGGTGGATTCACCTGGCAGCCGGACTGGCAGAGCGCCGACCCCGCCCCGGTGCTGCAGCGAAACGCCGAGGGCGCGGTGATGATCTTGGACGAGGGTAATGAGGGCCCGACGAGGCTGGTCGGAGGCGATCTCGGCCTGGACCGCCCGTTGGTCGTTCGCAGGGAAGGATCAACGCCCGAGGACACCACTGGTGACCTGCTCGCCATCTCCGGCGGGGGTACGGGAACGGGCGTCACCCTGGTCCGCGAGGGTGTCGACGCGTGGGAGACCGGCGTCTCGCACGCCGCCGTGATGGAAATTGCCATCTACGCCCAGTACGTCGAGGCGATGCACAACGTCGTCATCGACCCGCCCGACGGCGACCCCGTGGTGGTGTTCGAGGGCGGCGAACTCAACGGCGAGTACCCCCGGGGGGTCGGCTTCGCCGATTCGACCGGTCAGGCGGTGGCGCTGGTCGAACGCGGCACCGCCTTCGGTGACGAGCCCTTCGCGCGACTGTTGATCATCGATCCGGTCGCCGCCGAGGTCGTCGAGGAGATCGAGGTGCCGCTCGGCCTCGGACTGGCCGAGGGCGCCACGCTCGACCTGCTTCCCCGGACGCCGGACGTCTCCGTGCACGGCGACCACGTCCTGGTCAACCGCCGTACCGACGGGACGTGGTTGCCTCCGATCGTCTACGACCTCGACGACGGTGACTGGAGCCTCCTCGAACACCGCGACGGCGGCCCCGTCACCGGCCGCGCATTCCTCGCCGCTCCCGTCTCGCGCGGGGCGGCGCCGGCTGCGGCGCCGTGTGCCACCGAGGACGAGGCGTTCCGCATGGCCCCGCCCAACGAACCCTCGGGCGCGATCTGGCAGTGGGTGCCCTGCGTCGACGGGCCGACACCCGACGTCTACCGGGTCGCGGCGTTCGAGCCTCGACGTGCCACCATCGAGGAGAGCCTCACGGCCGCGCTGGAGCGCCTCGTCGAGTTGCCGCTGGCCGACGAGCACCTCGAGCGTGGGTACGTGTCGCCCCGGATGGACCAGACGATCGTGCTCAACGGTGTCAAGTACGACGATGGCCACGTGGTCGTCGACCTCGGCTATCCCGACGGCGCCGGTCCACTGGGCACGACCAGCGGAGGTTCCGTCTGGCACCACGCCCTGCTGGGCGCGACCATGCAGTTCTCGGCGGTCGAGACGGTAGGGTTGCGCCTCGACGGATCCTGCGTGGACCACCAGGTGTTGTTCGAGGGCTCGCCCGACGCGTGCCAGATCTTCGACCGCAGCGCCGCCCCCTGGAACCTGGGGCGCTGAGTCAATCGATGGTGACGCGGTCGGCGGTCCAGTAGTGGCCGGTGCGCTGCTTGTTGCGCTGCATGAGCAGGTCGTTGAGCAGGCTGGACGCGCCGAAGCGGAACCGGTCGGGGTGCAACCACTCGGGCCCGGCGGTCTCGTTGACCAGCACGAGGTACTTCATGGCGTCCTTGGCGGTACGGATGCCGCCGGCCGACTTCACGCCGCGGTATTCGCCGCTGATCAACTGGAAGTCGCGCACGGCCTGCAGCATCACCAGCGTGACCGGCAGGGTCGATGCCGGGGACACCTTGCCGGTCGAGGTCTTGATGAAGTCGCCGCCGCCTGCCAGTGCGAGCCAGGAGGCGCGACGCACGTTGTCGTAGGTGGCGAGTTCACCGGTCTCGAGGATCACCTTGAGGTGGGCGTCGCCGCAGGCGTCCTTGACCGCGATGATCTCCTCGAGGACCTGGCCGTAGTTGCCGGCCAGGAACGCGCCACGGTCGATCACCATGTCGATCTCGTCGGCGCCGGCCTCGACGGCGTCGCGGACGTCGCGCAGCTTGATGTCGAGGCTGGAGCGGCCCGACGGGAACGCGGTGGCGACCGAGGCGACGTGGATGCCGCTGCCCTGCAAAGCCTCGACCGCCGTGGCGACCAGGTCGGGGTAGACACACACGGCGGCGACGGGCGGGCAATCCGGATCGGCCGGGTCGGGCCGTCGCGCCTTGGCGCACAGCGACCGGACCTTGCCCGGGGTGTCCGCGCCCTCGAGCGTGGTCAGGTCGACGGCGCGGATGGCGAGGTCGATCGCCCAGGTCTTCGTGTCCTTCTTCAGCGAGCGGGTCCCGAGCGCGGCGACGCGCTTCTCGACCCCCACCTGGTCCACGCCGGGCAGGCCGTGCAGGAACCGGCGCAGGGCCGACTCGGACGCCGTGACCTCGCGCAGGTCGGTGTCGTCGCCGGGGAGGACGAGGGAGGAGGACATGGTGGGCGCTCGCAGGCGACGGGAACGGTCGACCGAGCCAGCCTACCGGGCACGTTCCCGCGTGCGGCCGGGAGGGACACGCGCGGCGCTACCGTTCGCTTCCCCTCGAACCGGACCGTTGCGCCCATGCCCACCCGTGACCCCGAGCTGGTGCTCGCCGGCGTCACCCGTCGTTTCGACGACGTCACGGCGCTCGACGGGCTCGACCTCACCATCGGCAAGGGCGAGGTGGTCGGCCTGCTCGGGCACAACGGTGCCGGCAAGACCACCACGGTGCGGCTCCTCGCCGGCCTGCTGTCGGCCGACGAGGGAACGGTCCGCGTCGGCGGGCTCGACCCGGTCACCGACGGACAGACCGTGCGCCGCCGCCTCGGCGTGCTGCCCGCCGACCCCGTCGTGGACCAGCGCATGACGGCCACGCAGAACCTCGAGTTCGCCGCGGAGGTGTTCGGCGTCGCGCGCGCGGGCCTGGAGGTCCGGATCGAGGCCATGCTCGACCGGTTCGGGCTCGCCGGACGGGGCGGCGACAAGGTGTCTGAGTTCTCGACCGGGCTTCGGCAACGCCTGTCGTTGGCCCGGGTCCTGCTCCCGGACCCCGAGGTGCTGCTCCTCGACGAGCCGACCTCGGCGCTCGACCCGATCGCTGCCCGCCAGGTCCGCCGCGAACTGGCCGCACTCGCCGCGGACGACGGCCGCACCGTGGTCGTGGCCACCCACGATCTCGCCGAAGCGGAACTGCTGTGCGACCGGGTGGTCGTGCTCGAGAACGGGCGGATCGTCGTCGACGGCAGTCCCGCCGAGTTGGCGGCAGCCCACGGCACCGGCGGGCTGCTCCTGGAGGTCGCGCCCGACCAGGTCGAGACCGTGCGCCGCCGCCTGACGCGCATGGCCGCGATCCGCGACGTCGAGGTGGATGCGGCCGGCCGTGTGCGCGCCCGCGGCGTGCACCGCGAAGAGATCCCGGGGCTGGTGTGGGCGCTGTCGTCGGCGGAGTTGGCCGTCTACGAGGTACGTCGGCTCGACCCGACGCTCGAGGAGGTCTACCTCGCCCTGCACTCGCGCGACGGGGACGGCGCCGGCGGCGGGGGCGGGACATGAACTGGCGCGGGATCACGGCCGTCGTCAGGCGCGACCTGCGGTTGGTGTGGAGCAGCAAGTCGGTCGTGGTGCCCTCGATCGTGGTGCCGGGCCTGCTGCTGATCGTGCTGCCGGCACTCGCGGGGATCGTGCCCACCTTCGTCGATTTCGCCTCCGCCGGCGACCTCGACGCGTTGCTGTCGGCACTGCCCGCCCGGGTGGTCGACGGCCTGTCGTCCGATCCCGGCCTCATGGTCGCCGAGGTCGTGGTGACCTGGATGATCGCGCCGCTGGTCCTGCTCGTCCCCGTGATGTTCGCGGCCGTCGTCGCAGCCGACGGCATCGCGGGGGAGAAGGAACGCGGCACCCTCGAGGGCCTGCTCCTCACACCGCTGAGCGACCGCGAACTCGCCGTGTCCAAGCTCCTGGCCGCCTGGATCCCCGCGGCGGTGCTGGGCATCGGCGGCGCCGTGCTCTACGCGACGGTGGCCAACCTGTCGGTCGGCACGCAGGTCGGCCGCCTCGTGTTGCCCACCACCGAGTTCGCGCTGATGGCGTTGTGGGTCGGCCCGACCTTCGCCCTGGCCGCGATGGCGGCGGTGTCGCTGGTGTCGGCGCGGGTGAAGACGACCCAGGAGGCGTTCCAGATCGGTGGCGTGGTCGTCATCCCGGTCGTGGCGATGCTGGTCAGCCAGGCCAGCGGGGCGCTGCTGCTGTCCTCCTGGCTGCTGATCGGCGCCGGCGTGGTCGCCCTTGTGGTCGCGGCGGTCCTGTTGCGGGCAGCCTCGCGGGCGCTGTCGCGCGACCGGCTCGGCATCCGCCTCTCCTGACGGCGACGTTGACTAGGGTCGTCTGGGGCCAGCGAGCATGATGGGGGCGAGCGTGGAGTTCTACGACCCGGACACGGAACCACAGCCGCCCGCATGGGCGAGTCGGAGCGTCCAGGTCGACGAGCCCCGCTCGGCAATGCCGCGACCCATCCCGGAGTTGGCCGACCTCGCGCTCGGCGTGACCGTCGTGGTCTTGCGCTGTGGTCGTCCCGGACCGGCCTCAGCAGTGCCTTCGATTTGCGCTTCGTCCTGATGCAGATCGCCTACCCGCTCGGCATGGCGCTGATCGTCGCTGCCGTGACCTCGCTCCTGGTGCGACGCGTCCTACGTGGCCACCGGCAGATCCAGGCCGAGGAGTCCGCCGCGTTGCGCGATGAACTCGCCGCCCTCGCGGACCGCATCGCCGCCGCCCGCTCTTGACGCGACTCGTCACCGATCGACTACAGCTCCGTCCGTGGCATGTCTACGAGTCGGTGCTCCTGCACGAGCTGTGGACCGAGCGGGATCCTCGCGTTCCTCCACATCGTCGCATCGACGCCGAAGGTCGTCCCACGGTCTCCGACCTCGAGGCCCGTATCCGCAGCCGTTCCGACGGCAACGCTCTCGGGCTTCTGGTCGCGGAGCGAAAGAGTTCCGGTGACGTCATCGGCTACTGCGGGCTGACCGAGAACATCAAGGTGCCCGAAGGAGAACCGGAGCTGGCGTTCGAGTTCCTGCGCAGGAGTTGGGGGCAGGGGTATGCGACCGAAGCATCGTGGGCCGTCCTCACCTGGGCGCGGGCATCGGGCTACCGGCGTCTGTGGGCCACCGTCAGTGACTGGAACGTGGCGTCTCGACGCGTACTGGCGAAGCTCGGGTTCGTCGAGACCGACCGTGTCGAGCGCAGCGAGGGCCACGGTGACGTGCTTTTCGCCACGAAGCAACTGTGACCGGCGCGTTGCGGGCGAACGCACCAACGCCGCGCTGCGCCTGCGGCACGGGCGTAACCGTCCGGTGCGATGTCTCCGGAGCGACGCAGTGTCGGGAAGGTGCTGCACCGGTGATGCAGCGGTTCGACGGTGCGCCGCAGACTCGACATCCTCGCGTGGTGAGGGCGGCGTCGCGCGTGGTGCGTGCGGTCGACGGAGGCCGTCTCGGTCGAGCCGAACCGTCATCGGTGATGGTCTGACTCGACCGAGCATGCGAGGGTCGACCGGGCGGTGTCAGCGCGAGGCGAGGGCGAGTTGGCGTGACAGGGCGACCAGGTCGCCGGCGCTGTCCCAGACCGCGCCGTCCTCCTCGAGGTAGCCGCCCGTGATCGCCTGCGTGGTCAACCACGCCCCGAGGTAGCCGGGAGCGGGCCGCTTGCGGACCTGTACGGTCAACTCGATGGTGGGAACCCAGCCGAGGTTGCCGACACCGGAGTTGAACACCGCGGGCGGGTAGCAGTCGGCCACGACCAGCACGCCGAGCGTGTCCACCGGTCCGTCGTCGTCGGCCCAGCGCAGCCAGCCGCCCATCTCGCCGCGGCCGAGGGGCTCCCCCTTCGCCCAACGCATCATGTTTGGTGACATGCGGTGGTCGAACCGTTCGAGCACGGGTGGTGCCTGGAACCCGCCGGCGCGGGCCGCCTCGACGCCGGCGGTCGTGGCGTCGATGCAGTCCTCGAACCGGGGCAGCGGCGGGCGCGGCCGGTCGACCCGGGTCGGCCCGTCGGCAGCCGCGAGGTCGCCGAACGTGGCGATGGCCCGCAACGTCTCGCGGCCGTCCTGCACCATGCGGCCCTGCACCGTCGAGTGGCGACGGCCCGTGCGGACCACCTCGACCTCGATGTCGATCTCGCCGGGCTGCGGCGGGGCGAGGAAGTGCGCGGTGATCGTGACGGGGTCGGGGTGGGGGACCGGGTCGCGCATCGCACGGGCGGCCATCGCCAGCAGGTAGCCGCCGTTGGGTGCGGCACCGGCGATCACGGCCCACCCCGGGTCCACGTTGGCCCGGTAGCGGCCCTCGTCGACGGTGGCGACCGCCGTGTCGCGCTCGAACCGGTTCTGCCCCACGCTGCCTCCTCGTGTCCGGCCACAGACCGTAACGGTCCGCCTCGTTGACACCGGCACTCGCGACGTGCTGCACTGGCCCCACCACACGCCCGTGCGCGGGGGAAGCCGGTCGAAGTCCGGCGCTGACCCGCAACCGTAGGCCGTGTCGCGGACCGATCGAGGTCCGTGGACGGCGAGCCGGAGCACCTGCCACGGACGCGCGGCTCCACCAGACACCCGTCGAGGATTGCGGGGCGGAGCCCGACGTTCCGACCCTGATATCCGGAACCCGGCCTCTCGTGATCCTCCCAGCCCGAGAGGCCCTTTCGCATGCGCATCCTGCGAGGTTCAGGACGCAGCGCCGTCGTCGGCATCGCCACGCTCGCGATGTTCGTTCCCGGCACCACTGCCGTATTCGCCCAGACAACCGAAGATCCGGACCCGTCCGAGGCCGCAGCGGCCGCTGCCGGCTGGCTCGCCACCCAGTTCGCCGACGGCGAACGGCTCGAGACCACCTTCGATGGCCAGACCTATCCGGACGCCGGGTTGACCGCCGACGCCGTCTTCGCCCTGGCCGGCGCCGGTGTGGCCGGAGATCGGATCGAGGCAGCCACCGACTGGCTCGAGACCCAGGTCGCCAGCTACACCGGCGACGGCAGCACCGAGACCTACGCCGGCGCCACCGCCAAGCTCATCCTGGTCGCCGAGACCACCGGCCGCGACGCCACCGCGTTCGGGGACCGCGACCTCGTCACCCAGCTCGCCGGGCTCGAGGACGCCGACGGTCGCTTCTCCGACGCCTCGCAGTGGGGTGACTTCTCCAACGCGCTGACGCAGTCACTGGCGATCGTGGCGCTCGAGCGGGCGACCGCGACGGGCGTGTCCGACGCTGCCGTGGCCTTCCTCGCCGACGCCGCCTGCGCCGACGGCGGGATCCCGGAGCAGTTCGCCACCGACGCCTGCACCAGTTCGGTCGACGCGACCGGCTTCGCCGTCCAGGCGTTCCTCGCCGCGGACGACGCCGAGGCTGCGGACGCGGCCGTTACCTGGCTGCTCGACCAGCAGGCCGCGGACGGCTCGTTCGGCGGCGGCGGGGCCACGGCCAACACCAACTCGACCGGGCTGTCCGCCGTCGCGCTCGCCGCGGCTGGCGAGGTCGAGGCTGCGGCCGCAGCCTCCGCCTGGCTCGCGGGCGCGCAGTACGACTGTGCCGACGTCGCTCCGGGCGCGGTTCCCTACGCACCCACCGACGAGGGCGACCTCAAGCGCGCGACCGCGCAGGCACTGCCCGGCCTGACCGGCGTGGGCCTCTTCGGAACGACCGGCGCCGGCGCCGACGCCGACGCACCGGTCCTGGACTGCCCGTACCGGTTCGACGACGTCAACTACCGCTCACCGCACGCCCGCCCCATCACCGAGCTCGCCGAGGCCGGCGTCGTCATGGGGCGTAACGACGGGACCTTCGCGCCCGCCGAGGGCGTGACCAGGGCGCAGTTGGCCAGCTTCGTCGGCCGAGCTGCCGGCATCGAGCCCGCGACCGGCGAGACCGAGTTCAGCGACGTCCCGGCCGACCACACCCACGCCGGCTACATCCAAGCCCTCGCCGACGCCGAGGTGATCAGCGGCTACGACGACGGGACCTTCCGTCCGTCGCAGGTCGTGCGACGCGACCAGGCCGCGGCGCTGATCGCCCGCTGGCTCGGACTCGACCCGGTCGACACCGACCGGTTCACCGACATCGCGGGCCGCACCCACCGCGGGCTGATCAACGCCCTGGCCGACGCCGGGGTGGCCTACGGCACGGGCGACGGCAGCACCTATTCGCCGGCACGCACGTTGCAGCGCGACCAGGTCGCGTCGCTGCTGCACCGGGCGTTCGAGGTCGCGACCGCTTCGTGACCGCCGACCGTCTGACCCGACCGCTACGGCTGCTCGCCGTCGCCCTGGCCCTGGTGGCCTTGGCGGCGGCGGG
>JAGXST010000319.1 GCA_018335555.1 Actinomycetota bacterium
GCTGGTCGCCCGCCGCACCGGCTCGGACCGTCGGATGCTGCTCACCTGCGCCGACGTCTGCCGACGCCTGCCCGGCCTGTTGGAGGCGTTCGTGCACGGCAAGGTGTCGTGGAGCCAGGTCCGCACCCTGGTGCTGCAGGTCATGAAGCTGCCGCGTGCCACCGACGAACAGTTGGATGCCGCCCTGGCCGAGTTGATCGTGCGCAACGAGGCCGCCGACCCCGACCGGCTCGGCCACCTCGCCCGCTACATCCACCACGACTTCGGTGCCGGCGAGACCGACACGGACACCGAGGATGGTGGCGACGAGGTCGAGGAGTTCCTTGCGTTGCAGCCGCGGTTGGACGGTAGCGGTGGCCGGTTCTTCGGCGAGGCCGGGCCGGCCTCGTTCGCGGTCCTGGAGAACGCGACCAACCCCGGCCCGCCCAAGGTCGCGACCGGCCGCCGGTTCGGCGCCACCACCGACCCCGACACGATGCGTCGTGTGGCCGACACGGCCGGACGACGCCGGCTACGACGGCTGATCGAGCTGCTCGACCACACCTGCGACGCCGACCCCGCCCCCGACGGTGAGGGTGACGGCGGCAACGCAGACCGCGGACGGACACGGCCGACCCTGCTGGTCGTGGCCGATCTCGACACGCTGTGCAACCGCAACTCGTTACCCGCCCGGCTGCTCCACCACCTCGCCGGCGGCCGGATGTTCTTGAACGCAGCCGCGGCACGCCGGCTGGTCGACCAACGTGGCGCGGATCTGCGCACCACCATCCTCGACGACACCGGCCAGGTGGTCGGCATCGGCCGCAAATACCGCGTCCCGCCCGGCTGGCTCTCCGAAGGGCTCCTGCCGCTGCACGACACCTGCTCAGAACCGGGCTGCACGACCGCGGCCCTGTCATGCCAGACCGACCACGCACGTCCCTGGCACCCCACCCGCCCCGACGACATCGGTGGACGGACCGACGCCGACAACCTCGCCCCGTTGTGCCGCCCGGCCAACCGCACCAAGGAGTCCGACGGGTGGACGTGCACCCAGACCGCCGACGGCACCAGACGCTGGCGACATCAACGCACCGGCCTGACCGCCACCACCATCCCCACCGGCATCCGACCCCACTGGCTCCCCCACGTCACACGTGAGCCGCCAGGCGACCCGCCTCGCGACCCTCCCCGCATGACGCAGATCGACCACGGCGAGACCGGCACCGACCCTCCCGGCGACCCGCCGGGCGACCCCGCTGCCGACGACGCCGGCCTGCCGTTCTGACCACCTGATCCGGCGCCCGCTGTTCCGTTTCCCTCCCTCCGGACCTTCACCTCCGGGCGCCCTGCCAGCCCACCGCCGACCCCACCCGTCACGGGTGACGGTCGACGGTGGGCTCGGCGCGCGTGCGTCTCCTCGCGGCCACGTGTCGGGTCATCCCGCGGGCGCCATCACCGGACCTTTCCGTCCGAGCAGCCCCAGATCGGGCGCCCCGCTCCCTCGAAGCCCCACGGACGACGGACCCTGACGTGCGCAGCGGGCCGTTGCCGGGAACAGCGGGCGTCGAGCGCCGACGCCGATGGCCCAACAGCCCAAACGGTAGGACCAATGGCCCTACGAATCGGTGTTTCAACGGCGCACCTTGGAACACCACCCGCTCGCGAGAAGGCCACATCATGATCAACCTCTCCCCATTCTTCGGCCCACTGAAGATCACCCGTCTCGTCGACGAGGGCGGCAACGTGCTCTGTCCGGTGAAGGCCAGGGACATTGATGTCGAACGGTGCGGCAGTTGCTCGTTCCTGAGCGGCTTCGAACGCACCGAGGACGGCTCGTTGGCCGAGATCAGGTGCCAGCCGACGCTCGGCACCCTCATCGCCGCCAGCTCGCGGTAGTCAGCCGGTGCTGGCCGGCAGGCGCTCGATGACACCATCGAGGTCGGTCTTGTAGCGGCCGAGCCGGGGCTTGTGCAGGATCGACAACGTGGCGCGCGGACCATCGAGACCGCGGCCGCGCTCGTGGCCCGCCTTGCCGACGCCCGGCCAGTCCAGCGGGACGTGCTGCCACGACTCGAGCACCGGGATCAGACGCACCAGGGTCCCGTCCGGAAGGGACAACTGGGTCCGCAGGCCGCCACGCACGAGGTCGGCGTGGACGTGCTGCAGCGCGACCTCGGCGGCCGAGATCTGGGCGGCGTTGAGGCCGTACAACTCGAGGTCGGGAACGTCGAAACGGGCGGCGCCGTGCGTGCGCACCCACCAGGTGCCCTCGCCGGCGGCCTTGGCGACGATCGCGTCCTCGTGCTCCACGGCGCCGATGGCCACCCGGTTCATCCAGGCCGCGTCGCGGTCGGTCAGGGCTGACAGGTCGCGGACACCCGTGACCCGGCCGCGAAGCTGGCGCGACAACGCCTGCAGCAACTGCGCCTGCCGTTGCATCCCGTTGGTCAGCCCATCGCTGCCGATGTAGGCCTCGGTCCGCAGCAGGGCCGCACCGTCCTCGTCGGCCAGGGCGCGGACGACCGCCTTCTGCATCCGGCCACCCCAGTGCACCTCGAAGGCGCTCTCGCCGGCACCGCGCACCGAGGCGGCGCGGTCGATGTCGCGGGCGTTGACGGCACCCTTGACGACCGGACCGATCTCGTCCAGCGGGGCGTCGAGTACCAGGGCGAGCAGGGAGGTGTAGCGCTCGGCCATCGGTCAGACCTCGAGGGGGAAGAGGGGACGCGGGACGGCCAGGGTAGGAGGCACTAGCGTCGGTCAGCGACGGGAAGCCGATCATGAGGAGCACGCGACGATGCAGCGACGACAGCTCGGCCAGGGTCTCGAGGTCAGCGGCATCGGCCTCGGGTGCATGGGCATGACCTTTGCCTACGCCGGAGCCGACGAGGCACGGTCGCTGGAGACGATCGACCGGGCGCTCGAACTCGGCATCGACCTGTTCGACACGGCCGACATCTACGGCCCCGAGACCAACGAGCGCCTGCTCGCCAGCGTGCTCGAGTCACGCCGCGACGACATCGTGCTCGCCACCAAGTTCGGGGCACGCAGCCTCGAGGACCCGGATCGAGGACCCGACAGCCGACCGGACTACGTCCACCGCGCCTGCGACGCGTCGCTGCGACGGCTCGGGATCGAAACGATCGACCTGTACTACCAACACCGGGTCGACCCGCAGGTCCCGATCGAGGAGACCGTCGGCGCGATGGCGGAACTGGTCGCCGCCGGCAAGGTCCGCCACCTCGGCCTCAGCGAAGCCGGCTCGGAGACGATCCGGCGCGCCCACGCGGTGCACCCGATCACGGCGGTGCAGACCGAACTGTCGCTGTGGACCCGCGACGTGCAGCGCCAGGTCCTGCCGACCCTGCGCGAACTCGGGATCGGCCTGGTCGCCTACTCGCCGCTCGGACGTGGCTTCCTGACCGGAAAGATCCGCTCGGTCGAGGACCTCGACGCCACCGACGGGCGCCGCCGCCACCCCCGCTTCGCCGAGGAGGCACTCGCCGCCAACCTTGCCCTGGTCGAACTCGTCGAGGCGGTCGCGGCCGACCACGACGCCACCGCAGCGCAGGTCGCGCTCGCCTGGGTCCTCGCGCAAGGACAGGACATCGTGCCGATCCCCGGCACGACGCGGCCCCAGCGGATCGACGAGAACGTCGCGGCCCTCGACCTCGAACTCAGCGCCGACGAGATGGCCCGTCTCGACCACGCGCTCGACGATGTCGAGGTCGCCGGCACCCGCTACCCGGAACCGATGATGCGTTTCCTCGAGACCTGAGCCAGCGGCAGTCTCAGAGCCCGAGAGAGCGCGAGATCAGCATCCGCTGCACCTCCGAGGTGCCTTCCCCGATCTCGAGGATCTTGGCGTCCTGGTAGAAGCGGCCGACCCGGTACTCGGTCATGAAGCCGTAGCCGCCGAACACCTGCGTCGCCTCGCGGGCGGCGGTGACGGCCTGCTCGGACGAGAACAGCTTGCTGATCGACGCCTCCCGTTTGTAGGGCTGACCGTCCATCTTGAGCCAGCATGCGTAGTAGTACATCTGGCGGGCGGTCTGGGCCGCGACCTCCATGTCGGCGATCTTGAACGCGACCGCCTGCTGCTTGCCGATCGGCTTGCCGAACGCCTCGCGCTCCTGGCTGTAGCGCACGCACTCGTCGACGCAGCCCTGGATCATCCCGACCGCCAGCGCCGAGATCGCGATGCGGCCGTCGTCGAGGGTCTTGAGGAACTGCCGGAACCCCGCGCCCCGCTCGCCCAGCGTGTTCTCCATCGGGACGCGGACGTCCTCGAGGATGAGTTCGCGGGTGTCCGACGCGTGCCAACCGACCTTGCCGTAGGGCGGGGCGACCGAGAAGCCCGGGGTGTCGACCGGTACGACGATGGCGGTCATCTCGTCCTCGCCGGTGAAGGCGGTGACGGTGACGATCGAGGTCATCTCGGTGCCCGAGTTGGTGATGAACACCTTGGAGCCGTTGATGACCCAGTGGTCGCCGTCCTGGACCGCCTTGGTGCGCGTCGCGCCGAAGACGTCGGACCCGCCGCCCGGTTCGGTCAGTCCGAAACCGCCGAGCTTCTCGCCACGGCACAGCTCGGGCAGCCAACGCGCCTTCTGCTCGTCGGTTCCGAACTCGTCGATCGGGGCGGCGCCGAGGCCCACGCCGGCCTCGAGGGTGATGCCGATCGACTGGTCGACACGACCGAGTTCCTCGATGGCCAGGCACAACGTGAGGTAGTCGCCGTCCATGCCGTCGAAGTCCGACGAGAACGGGATGCCGAACAGCCCGAGCTCGCCCATCTGCCGCACGATCTCGACCGGGAAGCGGCGCTTCGCATTCATCTCGGCGGCGGCAGGGTCGACCACCTCGTCGGCGAAGCGGCGCACGACCCGGCGGAACTCTTCCTGCTCGGGGCTCAGCGAGAACGACAGCGACATCAGGACATCTCCCAGCGGCGGGCCGTGAGACTACTTTGACGTCCAAGCAGTTGTGTCAGTCGGCGTGCGGCCGGAGGTGTTCGATGTCACCAGCGTTGACGGCGACCTGCCGCTCCGGCGTGTCGACCACCAGACGCCCGTCACGGTCGAGATCGACGGCCCGCCCTTCCGTGGACGTGCCATCGGGGAACGAGACGCGTACCTGCGTGCCGATGGTCGCGCAGACGTCGCGATAGGTCATCAGCAACCGCAGCGGATCGCCGGGAACCGAGTGCAGCCACGCCGCGAGACCACGCAGCAGGTCGGCCAGCACGCCGCCACGATTGACGTCGGCGCCGGTCTCCTCCGCGATCGACGTCCAGGCGGCTGCGTCCCCGGTTCGGTCGACGCCGCGCCAGTCGATGTTGATGCCGATGCCGATCAGCAGCAGGTCGTCGCCGCCGACGTTGTGCTGTTCGACCAGGATGCCGGCTGCTTTGCGTTCGTCGATCAGGACGTCGTTCGGCCACTTCAACCACGGCGTGGTCCCGGCCCGTCGCAACGCGTCGGCCGTCGCGACACCGGCGGCCAGCGGGGCCAGGGTGGCGTGGACCGGCGGGACCGGGACGACGGCAGTGAGCATCAACGACGAATCGAGGCGGGGCCCGTCGAGCCAGGTGCGGCCCTGGCGCCCCCGACCGCTGGTCTGCCGGTTCGCGACGACGATCAGGCCCGGCGCGGCCCCGGCACGCACGAGTTCGAGGGCGAGGTCGTTGGTGGACCCGGTCTCGGCCACGTGCTCGACCGTGTGCCACTGCAGTGGGCCCGAGAGCAGCGCGCTGACGCGCGCGTGGCGGGCGAGGTCACCGGTCACGCTGCCTCGTTCCGGTCGGGGTGGCGGGACGGCACCCGGTTAGGATGCCCGACCCTGCGGCCGCGTGGCCGCGTCCGACTGTACGCCAGCGACCGCTGTCCATCGGAAGGTGCACCACCGTGGCCGAGACCACGAAGGACAAGCTCGAGGAACTGCGTCGCCGGCAGGCCGAGGCCTCGGCAGGCGGCGGCGACGAGGCCATCGCGAAGCAGCACGACCGCGGCAAGCTCACCGCGCGCGAGCGGATCGACCTGCTGCTCGACGACGACTCGTTCGTCGAGACCGACGCTTTTGCGGTCCACCGCGCGACCGGGTTCGGACTCGAGGACAAGCGCATCCTCGGCGACGGGGTCGTCACGGGCCACGGCACGATCGACGGCCGCCGGGTGTGCGTGTTCAGCCAGGACTTCACCGCGTTCGGTGGGTCACTGGGCGAGGTGTTCGCGGCCAAGGTCGTCAAGATCATGGACCTGGCCGAGAAGATGGGCGTGCCGGTCATCGGCCTCAACGACTCGGGCGGCGCGCGCATTCAGGAGGGCGTGGTCAGCCTCGGCGGCTACGGCGACATCTTCCTGCGCAACGTGCGCAGCTCGGGCGTGATCCCACAGATCAGTGCGATCATGGGCCCGTGTGCGGGCGGCGCCGTGTACTCGCCGGCGATCACCGACTTCGTGTTCATGGTGAAGGACACCTCGCACATGTTCATCACCGGCCCGAACGTCATCAAGACGGTCACCGGTGAGGACGTCACGATGGAGCAACTCGGCGGCGCGATGTCGCACGCCTCCAAGTCCGGCGTGGCCCACTTCGCGGCCGAGGACGAACAGACCTGCCTCGAGGACGTCAAGTACCTGTTGGGCTTCCTGCCGGCCAACAACCTCGAACTGCCTCCGGTGGTCGACACCGGCGACGACCCCGAACGGCTCATCCCCGAACTCGACACGTTCGTCCCGGACTCGTCCAACCAGCCCTACGACATGCGCGACATCGTCCGCCACGTCGTCGACGACGGCGAGTTCCTCGAGGTGCACCAGCACTACGCCGAGAACATCGTGGTCGGCCTGGCCAGGCTCGAGGGTCAGACCGTCGGGGTGGTCGGCAACCAGCCCGCCTACCTCGCCGGCGTACTCGACATCGACAGCTCAGAGAAGGCGGCCCGCTTCGTCCGCTTCTGCGACGCGTTCAACATCCCGATTCTCACCTTCGTGGACGTGCCCGGCTTCCTGCCCGGCACCGACCAGGAGTACGGCGGGATCATCCGGCGGGGCGCGAAACTGCTCTACGCCTACGCCGAGGCATCAGTGCCGAAGCTGACCGTGATCACCCGCAAGGCCTACGGCGGCGCGTACGACGTCATGGGGTCCAAGCACCTGGGCGCCGACGTCAACCTCGCCTGGCCGACCGCCGAGATCGCCGTGATGGGCGCCAAGGGGGCCGTCAACATCCTCTACCGGCGCGAACTCGAGGCCGCCGACGACCAGGACGCCATGCACGCCGAGTTCGAGGAGCGCTACGCCCACGACCTCGCCAACCCGTGGCGCGCCGCCGAACGCGGCTACGTCGACGCCGTCATCGAGCCGTCACGTACCCGCGTCGAGTTGATCCGGGCGTTGCGGTTCACGCGCACGAAGCGCGAGGCACGGCCGGCCCGCAAGCACGGCAACATCCCCCTGTGATGGCCGACATCCGCGTCCTCCACGGCAGCCCGACCGACGACGAGGTCGCGGCGGTCGTCGTGGCGCTCACACCGGTGGCGGTGGCTGGTGGCCTGCCCGCTGACACGAGCAGCGACGTCCCGGCGTGGACGCGGGCGGCACTGCTCGAGGGCATCGGCGGCGCGACCGTGCATGCGCCGGACGGGTTGGCGGCCCCGGGTCGCTGACCGACGCGCTCAGGCGTCGCTGTCGTCGTCCGACGCGTCGGTGTCCTGCTCGACGTCCGACTCGGTCGGGTCGGAGCCCTCCTCGGGCATCTCACCGAGCTCGGCCGCGGCCGCGTCGGCCTCCTCCTGCGTGGCGTAGACCGTGACCGTGGTCTCCATGCCGGCAGCGCGGTGGCCGGGCACGTTGCAGATGACCGTGTACTCGCCCGGGAACAGCTTGACGACATCGTCGCCGGTCTCGCCGCCATCGGCCTCCGGGATGCCCGAACCCTCGGCGGCACCCAGGAACTCGGCATTGTGGTACGCGTCGGAGACGTTGGTCACCGTCACGGTCACGTCGCCCGTGACGGGCGTGCCCTGGATGTTGTCGAAGAAGAAGTTGCCCATGTCCATCGACAGCTCACCGCCGTCACCGACGGGCTGGATCGGGTCGAAGCAGTCCGAGCCCTCCGGGCAGGCGACGGCTGCGGCGTCCTCGGCCCCGGCGGGAACGGGCGAACAACCCGCGACCGCCAGCAGGCCTGCGGCGGTGACCAGTCCCAACGTGGCGCGACGCACGGCGGCTCCTCCACGAGCTCGAGGCTCGGACGACTCTTCATCGACGACAGCGCGCGTGGCCCCACCGAAGGGCCCACGAGCGAGGCGCAGCGTACCCATGGCCCGCCGACGGCCGCGAACCGGGGCGCGACCCGCCGGAGTCGTCAGCCGACGGTGAGAGGCCCCCGCATCGACGACTCGTGCCCGGGGATCGTGCACACGAAGGTGTACTCGCCGACGCCGAGGTCGAGCGTCCCGTCGTCCTCACCCCCCGGGCCGCACTCCGCGACCGTCGTCCGGTCGCCGTCGGCGTCGATCACGAGGTTGTGGTTGACGCGGTCGGCGCAGACCAGCCGGAACCTCACCTCCCCGGCGGGTGCCGTCAGCGCGGGTGGGTCCCACTGCAGGTTGTCCGTTCCCGTCACCTCGAGCACGCCGTCCTCGCCTGGCTCGCCGGTGGCCGCGGCCTCCGGCGCTGACGCTCCGGTCCCGCCCGAGCAGGAGACCAGCGCGAGCGCGGCGGCGGACAGCAACAGGCGGGCGTGCGGGCGCAGCATCGGGGCGGCCCTTTCGCGGGAGCGGGGCAGGAGGGGCGGGAGTGTCCCCGCCGCCTGCCGTCTGCGCCAATCGGCGGCCCCGGCCGCGGGGTGAGTCCCGCTGTCGGGTCGCAGGCGGCGGGTCACTAGTCTTCGCCGGGTCCCCGCCAACCAGACCTGAGGTACGAGAGACGTGTTCGACGCCGTCCTGGTCGCCAATCGCGGCGAGATCGCCATCCGTGTCATCCGTGCCTGCCGCGAGCTGGGGGTCCGCAGCGTGGCGGTGTACAGCGA
>JAGXST010000320.1 GCA_018335555.1 Actinomycetota bacterium
ACCGCGAAGCTGTATCCCGAGGACGCGCCCAACACGGTCAACAACTTCGTCTTCCTCGCCCGCGAGGGCTTCTATGACGGGGTGATCTTCCACCGCGTGATCGAGGGCTTCGTCATCCAGGGCGGCGACCCGACCGGGACCGGCACCGGGGGACCGGGCTACAAGTTCGCCGACGAACTCGAGTCGTCGCGCAAGCACGGCTACAAGATGGGCACCCTGGCGATGGCCAACGCCGGCCCCAACTCCAACGGATCGCAGTTCTTCGTCTGCCACCAGGACGTCGGCCTGCCGCCGTCGTACACCGTTTTCGGCAAGGCCCTCGACGGCCTCGACGTGGTCGACGAGATCGCGACCACGCAGACCGACGGGCGTGACAAGCCGGTCGAGGACGTCGTGATCTCCACCGTCGAGATCACCGAGAGCTGACGCTCACCTGCAACACCTCGGCGCCCGGTGGATCCCACCGGGCGCCGCCGTCTGGCGGGGCAACGAGCGCGAAGCGCGAGACGATCGGGGTGGCGGGCGGGATCGGACATGTGCGGACAGCGTGCGCCTGCAACTTCTGTGGCATCTGATGCGTCGTGATGGGTGGGCGTGCCGATAGGTAGGCCGACACGGTCAGCAAGGCCCGGGCGGTCCCGGGAGAAATCGATACGTACGTGGGGCAACGCAGGGGATCGGCCAACTCCGCATTGGCCGTGGTCATGGCCGTGGCGCTCGCAGCCTGTGCCGGTACGACCGGTGACGTCACCGGCACCGACCCGGGGTCGTCGCCGACGCACACCACGGTCACCGAGCCGCAGGTCCGCATCGAGGGTGGCCGCCTGCTGCTGAGCGAGGCCGACGGCACCGAGCGCGTGCTCGCCGTGACCGATCCGGCCGCCGACGGCGAACTGCTCCATGCTGCGCTGCGGCCGGGTGACCGCGAACGGCGGACCGTGCTGGCACTGGCCCGGGCGGAGGGCGACGGCGGCGCCCGGTACGAGTTGCGCTATCTCAGCGTCGACGGCGACGAGGTCACCGACCTGTACTGGTTCCCGTGGCGGCTGCAGGTGGTCGAGGACCTGGTGGCGACGCTCGACGAGCCGCCCATGCCGGTCTGGGCGCCCGACGGCGACGCCGTGGCATGGCTCGAGTGGAGCGATGAGGGGACCCGGCTACGCACCGTCGGCTGGCACGACGAGGCGGTGACCTCCAACCCGTCGGACGACACCGCGACCTACCGCCTCGACGAGGTCCCGGCCGGCACCCGGCTCGAGGCCTGGGATCTCGACCAGGAGGGCCGTCCCGTTCTGCGGGGTCGCGAGGGCGAGACGACCTGGCGCATCGTGGTCGACACCGACGCCGCGTCGGCGATGGCGATGGCCGACGCCGAGACGACCTAGTCGTACGTGACGACCATCCGGATCGGGTTGCCCTCGCGGGTCTCGAGGCGGCGGAGGGCGTCGGGGAACTCGTCGATCGACAGCCGGTCGGTCACGGACCGGGTCAGGTCGAGGCGGCCCGACTCGACGAGGTCGTACAACTCGCCGAGGTCCTGCTGGGTGTAGCCGAACGAGCCGATCAGTTCGGTTTCCTGCGACACGAACAGCGCGATCGGGACCGTCTGGATCGCGTGCGGCCCGAGCCCGACGATGGTCGCCCTGCCCCCGGGGCGTAGTGCCTTGACCGCCTGGTCGACGGTGGACTGCAGCCCGACGAACTCGAAGCTGCGGTCGACACCACCCTCGCTGAGCTCGCGGATCCGGCGGGCCACACCCGGCTCGGAGCCGTCGACGACCTCGTCCGCCCCCCAGTCGAGTGCACGCTGCAGGTTGACCGCTTCGACGTCGACGCCCACGACCGATGCACCGGCGAGCTTGGCCAGGAGCACGGCGTGCATGCCGAGCCCGCCGAGGCCGAAGACCGCGACCGTCATGTCCTGCCCGACACCGCCGCGCTTGAGGGCGTGGTAGGGCGTCGCGACGGCGTCGGTGACGATGGCGGCCCGGTCGAAGGGCATGTCGCCTGGGAGCGGCACCAGGAACCGGGCGTCGGCGACGGCGTACTCGGCCTGCACGCCGTCGTAGTCCACGCCGGCGACCGCCATGATCACGCACAGGTTCTCGCGGCCGGCCCGGCAGTACTCGCAGGTTCCGCAGGGCCGCGACATCACCCAGGCGACCCGGTCGCCGACCTGCCAGTCGGTGACGCCGTCCCCGAGGGCGGCGATCTCACCGGCCGGTTCGTGCCCGAGCGTCTGCGGCAGGTCCGGTCCGTGCGGGGTGACCCCGGCGACCACGTGGAGGTCGCTGGCGCAGATGCCACAGGCCCGGACGCGGACCAGCACCTCGCCGTACGCGGGCGTCGGGACCGGCACCTCGTCGATACGGACGTCCTCGGGGTGGTCGGCCGATCGGGGTCGGTGCAGGCGGGCAGCACGCATCGTGTCGGGCAGGTGCACGGAAAGCGCCTTCGTGTCAGTCGCGCGGTGCGGGGGGCGGGCCCGGAGGCGTGGCGTCGTCGTCGGACGCGCCCGGCCACGGCGGCATGTCGTCGAGGCCGAGGCGGCGTGGACGCACACCCCGGTCGTAGTCCTTCATCCGCCGCGGGTAGCCGACCTTGGCTGCGTCGTAGAGCGGCAGGTTGGCCTTGGTGCAGAACTCGGCCGCGTGAGCCCGGTCGCGGACGGGCCGCCGCAGGTACTCGCCGTCGTCGGCGACCAGCAGCAGCGTCGTCGAGTAGATCGCGGTCCGCGGTTCGAGGTAGGCCTCGACACCCTCACGGCTGCCCACGAACTCCTCGAGATCGCGCATCGTCGTGCGGCTGCTCTTGTCCGTGCTCGGGCTCGGCGCGGCGCGCATGGTCTCGCCCTTGAACCAGGCGCGCAAGCGGTCGGAGAAGCCCATCGGGCACACCTCGAAGCGTGAGGAAGGCGGCGGACGTCGTGGATTGCGAGGCTACCCGAGGGCTCGCGGCCGAATCAGGTGTGCTCGGCGTCCTCGACCAACTCCACCAGGACACCACCGGTGCCCTTTGGGTGGACGAATGCGACGGTGTGGCCGCCGCCACCGGGGCGGGGTGCTTCGTCGATCAGGCGGACGTCCTGCTCACGCAGGTGGTCGAGTGCGTCGCCGACCGAGTCGACCCCCAACCCCAGGTGGTGCAGGCCAGGGCCGTTCTTGGCCAGGTACTTGGCGATGGGGGAGTCGTCGCGGGTGGGTTGCAGCAGTTGCAGGTACACGCCGCCGACGTTGATCATCGCCTCCTCGACGCCGTCGGAATCGACCCGCTCGCGGTACTCGGGCACCAATCCGAAGGCGCGCTCGTAGAAGGCGAGCGCCTCGTCGAGATCGGGGACGGCGATCGCGATCTGGTCCACGCGGGTCACCTGCATGGGCACGCTCCTTGACGACGGTCGGTCGGGCCGCGCGGGGCGGCAGCGGCGACATCGTGCCCGCTTCGGCCGCCCGCGTCCCAACCCGCAGGTCGGCGCACCCTCCGACGGCAGTTCGCACGGTTCCCACTCGGTGTGCTCGCGGTGACCGCGGCCGCGAGGCACCGTGGCCGGCATGGACAACGCCCCGACCCCCGAGATGCCGACGCCGAGCGCGCAGGTGCCCTCGCCCTGCCCGGTCGGCGACGTGATGCGGCGGGTCCAGGGGCAACTGCGCAGCGGCCGTGCCCCGTCGTTCGAGGCGTTGCTCGCGTTCGGTGCCCCCGCGGAACGCCCCGCGCTGGGGTGACGCCCGCCCGGCCCCGGCCGCACGGTTGCGAACGTCACCCTCGACGCACCTACCATGCCGCACGAAGCGCCCGGTCGTGGCGAGGCGGCCAGGGCAGTCGAGCCGAGGGAGGCCGTCGTGAACGAGGTCGTCGTTGTCGGGTACGCGCGTACGCCCGCCGGGAAGTTCGGAGGCGGACTCGCCTCGCTGAGCGCCATGCAGTTGGGTGGTAGGGCGATCGCCGGTGCGCTGGCGAAGGGCGGGGTCGACGCCGACCGGGTCGGCTACACCGTCATGGGGCACGTCCTGCAGGCCGGCCAGGGCCAGATCACGGCCCGCCAGGCTGCCGTCGAGGGCGGCATCGGGATGAACATCGCGGCCGAGACCATCAACAAGGTCTGCCTGTCCGGGATGACCGCGATCTCGCGGGCCCGCGACCTGATCCGCGTCGGCGACTTCGACCTCGTCGTCGCCGGTGGCATGGAGTCGATGTCCAAC
>JAGXST010000321.1 GCA_018335555.1 Actinomycetota bacterium
CCGCGGGGCCGACGTCCTGCGCAACGCCGACATCGCCATGCACCTGGCGAAGGAGAGCGGACGCGACCGCTTCGAGGTGTTCGAGACCTCGATGCACGTCCGTGTGGTCGAACGGCTCGAGCTCGAGGCCGACCTCGCCATGGCTCTCGGCCGCCAACAGCTCGAGGTGCACTACCAGCCCATCGTCGCGCTGTCCGACCAGCGGATCACCAGCTACGAGGCGCTCCTGCGTTGGAACCATCCGACCCGGGGGCTGGTCGGCCCGAACCGTTTCATCCCGCTGGCCGAGCGGAGCGGGCTGATCGTGCCGATCGGGCGCTTCGTCCTGCGTGAAGCGTGTCGGCAGGTCGCCGCCTGGCGTCGTGACCTCCCTGGGGCCGAAGACCTGACCGTCAGCGTCAACGTGTCCATGCACCAGCTCACGGCCTGCGACCTCGTCGCCGAGGTGGCGGCAGCGCTGGCCGACGCCGGTCTGCCGGCACCGGCACTCACGCTCGAGCTGACCGAGTCGGCCCTGGCGCGCGACACCGAGGCGACCATCGCGACCCTGAAGCGGCTGAAGCAGTTGGGCGTACGAATCGCGATCGACGACTTCGGTACGGGCTACTCGTCGCTGGCCTACCTGCACCGCTTCCCGGTCGACGTGCTCAAGATCGACCGCTCCTTCGTCACCTCGGTCGCCTCTGGTCGCCAGAGCCCTGCCCTTGCCCGGGCCATCGTCGACCTCGGTCGCTCACTCGACCTGCTGACCGTCGCGGAGGGCATCGAGCACGCGAGCGAGCTCAGCCAGTTCCGGCAACTCGAGTGCACCCATGGGCAGGGCTTTCTGTTCTCCCGCCCGGTCGCGGCGAAGGCGGCCGCCGAACTGCTGCGGGTCCCGTCGCCGTCCGAGACCGCCGCACCGCCCGCAGTGCCCGAGCTGGTCGGCCCGGGCCGTCACACCAGCCTGCCGGGCGGGAGCAGCACCGCCCGCTAGCGTTGCGGGCCCGGAGAGCGGTACGAGGCAAGGGGAACCCGCGTGGGCGTGCTCATCAAGATCCTGTTCAACGCGGCCGCCCTGTGGGTCGCGGTCCAACTGCTCGACGGACTCGAGTTCACCGGCAGTTGGTTGGCACTGCTCGGCATCGCGTTGCTGCTCGGTGTGGTCAACGTGATCATCAAGCCGATCCTGAGCATCCTCTCGCTCCCACTGGTGATCATCACGCTGGGACTGTTCCTGCTGGTCATCAACGCGATCGCCCTGGCCATCGTCATCGCCATCTCGGGGGCGATGGATCTCGGCCTGAGCAGCGACGGGTTCGGCTGGACCTTCCTCGGTGCCCTGATCATCTCGCTGGTCAGCTGGGGCCTCGAAGCCGTCACCGGTCGATAGGTGGGCCGGGTCCCCCGTCTCGCTCGCTCCGCTCGCTCGTTGCCCCCCGGCCCAGGCTCGTCCCCGGCCTGCCCGACATAGGCTGGTCGCCCCCGAGCGCCGAGGCCATGCGTTGACCGATGTCGATCCCGCCCTGACCGGTCAGACGGTCGAACTGCTGCAGCACATGATCCGTAACGCCTGCGTCAACGACGGCAGCCCGACCTCGGGCGAAGAGGTCCGCAACGCTGACCTGCTCGGTGACTACCTCGATGGCCTGGAACTGACCCACTACGAGCCGGTCGACGGCCGCCGCAGCGTGCTGGCCACCCTGCCCGGCACCGACCCGAGCGCACCGACGGTGCTGCTGATGGGTCACACCGACGTCGTGCCGGTCTCTCCCGACGACTGGCGCGAGGACCCGTTCGGCGGCGAGTTGATCGACGGCGAGGTCTGGGGTCGTGGCGCGGTCGACATGCTCAACCTCACGGCGTCCATGGCAGTCGCCGTCCGCGAACTGCACCGGCGCGGCAGACCAATGCGCGGCACGCTGAAGTACCTCGGCGTGGCCGACGAGGAAGCCGGCGGGACCTGGGGCGCCGACTGGATCGCCGAGCACCACTGGGACGACGTCGCCTGCGACTACGTGCTGACCGAGACCGGCGGCATCCCGGCCCCGATGCCCTCGGGCAGGAAGATCGTGATGACGGTGGCCGAGAAGGGCATCGGCTGGCGGCGGATCACGGTCCGTGGCACCCCGGGCCACGGCTCGATGCCCTACGGCGCCGACAACGCCTTGCTCATCGCAGCCGAGGTCATCCGGCGTCTGCAGGTCTACTCCCCGACAGCCGTGATCGGCGACCTGTGGCGCGGCATGGTGGAAGCGATGGCGCTCCCCGACGAGCAGCGCGACGCGTTGCTCGACCCCGGCCGGCTGCGCGACGCCCTGGCTGCAATGGACCCGAAGCTGGCCCGCTACTGCCACGCGATGACCCACACCACCTTCAGCCCCAACAAGATCCGTGGCGGCGACAAGACCAACATCATCCCCGACCGGGTCGAACTCGAGGTGGACATCCGCACGCTGCCGGGCACGGGTGGCGCCGAGGTGGACCAGATGCTCGCCGAGGCGCTGGGCGACCTGGCCGCACGGGTCGAGATCTCACCGGTCGTCAAGGAGCGGCCCGCCTCGGCGTCGGGCACCGACACACCGATGTGGGACACGCTCAAGCGTCGCGCCGAGGCCGCCCACCCCGACGCCGAGGTGCTGCCGTGGATGCTGGTGGGCGGCACCGACGCAGCGTTCTTCCGTGACCGTGGCGTGCCGAGCTACGGCGCCGGGCTCTTCAGTACCAAGGCGTCGCTGCAGGAGTTCCAGTCCCGCTTCCACGGCCACGACGAACGCATCGACGTCGACTCGTTGGGCCTGTCCACCCAGTTATGGCTCGACGTCGCCGAGGACCTGTTGACCTGACCGACGAACCGGGGACGACCATGCGACGACACCGACCCGTTGCCCTGATCGCCGGGGCCGCGTTGCTGCTCGGGGCGTGCGACGAGGGAGGGCCGGGCGAGCAGCGCCCGCCCGGCGAGGTACCCACGCCCTCACCGTCGCCGCCCGCCACCGGCGACGGCCAGGACGACGACCTGCCGCGCGAGGTGCCAGACGGCGAGGAGGAAGCCCAGGGCGGCGAGGACGGCGAGGACGACGGCGAGGGCGACAGTCCCGTCGAGTGGTCGGTCTCCGAGGTCGCGACCGGCCTCGAGGTGCCGTGGGACGTGATCGAACACGACGGCCGTGTGCTGGTGACCGAACGCGACCGCGGGCGGCTGATCGAGATCGGCCCCGGTTCGGCGGGCACCGAAGTGCGCACCTTCGACATCGACCCCGCGGGCGAGGGCGGCCTGCTCGGGCTGGCCAGCGACGGCGACGCCCTGTTCGTCCACTACACCGGCGGCGATGGCAACCGCGTCGTCCGCCTCGACGACGTCGACGACGGCGACGAGATCCCGCTCGTGACCGGCATCCCGAAGGGCCCCACCCACAACGGGGGCCGGCTCGCCATCGGCCCCGACGACCTGATCTACATCGGCACGGGCGACGCGGGCGACGCGAGCCTGGCAGCCGACCCCGGCTCGCTCGCCGGAAAGATCCTCCGCGTCGACCGCGACGGCGAGGTGCCCCACGACAACCCGTACGACGGCTCCCCGGTCTACTCGCTGGGGCACCGCAACGTGCAGGGCCTCGCCTTCGACGGCGAAGTCCGGCTGTGGGCGGCCGAACTCGGACCGGACCGCGACGACGAGATCAACCTGATCGAGGCCGGCGCGGATTACGGCTGGCCCGAGGTCACCGGCGCCCCTGGCGTGGACGGCCTGGTGGATGCGGCCTTCGTCGCACAACCGGCCGAGGCGTCCTGGTCGGGAGCGACGATCCCGGACGGCAGCGCGATCCCTCAGTGGGACGGGAGCCTGCTCGTGACCGGCCTGCGGGGCCAGCAGTTGTGGCGGCTCGAGCTCGACGGCGACCGGGTCACCGGCAGCGAGACGCTGCTCACCGGGGAGTACGGCCGTCTTCGGACCGCGCGCGTCGCACCGGATGGGGCGATCTGGCTGTTGACCTCCAACCGCGACGGTCGCGGCTCACCGGCGTCGAACGACGATCGTCTGCTCCGCGTCGGCCCGTAGCAGAGAGCGCTGTCGCGACACGAGT
The DNA here is from genome assembly GCA_018335555.1 of Actinomycetota bacterium. Lineage (GTDB taxonomy): Bacteria > Actinomycetota > Nitriliruptoria > Nitriliruptorales > Nitriliruptoraceae > Egicoccus. Next base: position 4,065 of record JAGXST010000321.1, read on the forward strand.
CCGTTGCGGCGAGTGGAAACGCGCGACATCGGCCGGCCCGTCCTGACTAGGGTCGCGGGCATGATCGAGTTTCTGCTCAGGGGGGAGACGGTGACGCCGTTCATCGTGATCGGTGCGGTGGGGCTCGGGCTCCTCGTGCTGTCACTGGTGCTCGGCGAGGTCTTCGAGGGTCTGCTCGGCGGTTTCGACGTCGACGCCGGCGGAGGAGTCTTCTCCGGACCCGTGCTGGGCGCCTTCCTCGCCAGTTTCGGATTCGG
>JAGXST010000322.1 GCA_018335555.1 Actinomycetota bacterium
GGGTGTTCGAGCAGGATCACCACGTCACGGGCGAGGGCGCCCGACGCACGGGCGGCCGCGAGGCGCCGCTGCAGGTCCCAGGCCTCGAGGTAGCCGACGGTGCCCGGACGCAGCACCGACAGCGGCGCCCCGCCGTCGGCCCGCAACTCGTGCGGGTCGGTGGCGGGGCGTCGTGAGTGCGAAGCCGTGCTCACGAGGTGGCTGCTCCTAGAGCCCGAGTTCCGACGAGAAGTCGTGGGTCTCGAGCGTGTACTTGAGGTCCTGGAGGAACCGGGCCGTGTCGGCGCCATCGACCATGCGGTGGTCGTAGCTCAGGCACAGGTAGGTCATCCAGCGGATCGCGATGGAGTCGCCGTAGCTGTCGCTGACCACGACTGCGCGCTTCTCGATGGCGCAGGTGGCCAGGATCGCCACCTGCGGAGGGGTGAAGATCGGCGTGTCCCACAGCGTGCCGCGCGAACCGGTGTTGGTGATCGTGAAGGTCGCACCGGAGATGTCGTCGGGCTGCAGCTTCTTCGACCGGGCCCGCCCGGCGAGGTCGCCGATGCGTCGGGCGAGGCCGGGGACCGTGAGGTCCTGCGCGTCCTTGATGTTGGGGACGAGCAGGCCGGCCTCGGTGTCGACGGCCATGCCGAGGTTGATGTAGTTGTGGTAGGTCGCGGTGCCCGAGTCCATGTCGATCGTGGAATTCAGTCCCGGGTGGCGCGGCAGCACCATCGTGACGGCCCGCGAGATGATCGGAAGCGGCGAGAGGCTGACGCCCTCCTTGGCCTTGAACGCGTCCTTGTAGGCCGCGCGCAGGTTCATGATGCCGGTGACGTCGACCTCGACGGCAGCGGTGAGCTGCGCCGTGGACTGCATCGCGTTCATCATGGCGTTGGCGGTCGCCTTGCGGACCCGTGACAGGTCCTGGGTGACCTCGCGCTGGCCGCCGAAGTCGATCTGGTTCGGTGACGCCTCGGGACGCTTGCGGTCCCCGACCGGCGCCGGCGCGGACGGGGGTGGGACCGCGGCACCCGGTTGCGCGGGCGCGGCCTGTTGCCCGGCCGACGCGGCGGGGGCTGCCTGCTGGCCGCCGCCGGCGATCGCCTTCTCGGCGTCCTCGCGGGTGATGCGGCCACCAGGGCCGGTGCCCTGGACCTGCGTGGTGTCGATGCCGGCCTCGCGCAGCAGCCGCCGCACCAGCGGCGAGGTCAGGGCCTTCTCGCCCTTCGCGCCGCCCCCGGAGGCAGCGTCGCTCTTCGGCGCCTCGTCGCCCTTCGCCTGGCTGCCCCCGTCTTTCGCCGGGCTGCCCTCGGCCTTGGCCTCGTCGTCCTCGGCCGCGGCTTCGGTCTCGTCCGGCTCGTCGCCGGAATCGTCGGCCTTCGCCTCGTCCTCGGTGTCGTCGTCCTTGCCGCCGCTGTCGCCCGATGGGGCGCCTTCATCCTCCCGGGGCCCACCATTTCCGGCGCCGATGACAGCGATGACCTGGCCGACCTCGATGGTGTCGTCGACCTCGGCGCGCAACTCCTGCACGGTGCCGGCGACGGGGGAGGGGATCTCGGTGTCGACCTTGTCGGTCGAGATCTCCACGATCGGCTGGTCGACGTCGACCTCGTCGCCGACCTCGACGAGCCAGGCGGTGATGACGCCCTCGGTGACGGATTCACCGAGTTGGGGAAGCTCGACGTCGGCCACGGTGCTCTCCTGTGTGATGTGTCGGGTGTTCGCCGCGGGCAGGGCGGCGGACGGTCGCTGCTCTAGCCGTGCAGCGCGCGGCCGGCGAGCGCGAGGTGCGCCTCGCCGATCGCCTCGCTGAACGAGGGGTGGGCGTGGATGAGGTGCGCCACGTCGGTGGGCAGCGCCTCCCAGTTGTAGATGAGCTGTCCCTCGGCGATCAGGTCGGTCGCCCGCGGACCGACGATGTGCACACCCAGGATGCGCCCGGCGCCGCCCTCGGCGTCCTCGTCCTTCTCGGCGACGAGCTTGATCATGCCGGTGGCCTTGACCATCGCGGCGCGCCCGAGCGCCTGGAACGGGTACTTCTCGAGCACGACCTCGAAGCCGGCGTCCTTGGCCTGCGCCTCGGTGTAGCCGACCGAGGCGACCTCCGGGTGGGAGTAGGTCACCCGCGGCACGCCCTTGTAGTCGATGGGCAACACGTCGAGTCCGGCGAGTTGATCGGCGACCAGCATGCCCTCGGCGAACGAGGCGTGGGCCAGGCCGAGCGTGGGGATCACGTCGCCGACGGCCCAGACCCCCTCGACCGAGGTCCGGCAGTACTCGTCGACGGTGACGAACCCGCGGTCGTCGATCTCGACACCGACGTCCTCGAGCCCGGCACCCTCGGTGACCGTGCGACGGCCGACGGCGACCAGCAGCAGGTCGGCCTTGAGTTCCTCGACGCCCTTCTTGGTCTCGACCTTGCAGGTGACCGAGCGGGACGTGGCGTTGACCTCGGACAGCTTGGCGGAGGTCATGGCGGTGATGCCGCGCTTGCGGAAGGCACGCTCGATCTCCTTGGAGGAGTCGGCGTCCTCGAGCGGTAGCAGCCGGTCCTCGAGTTCGACCACGGTGACCTCGACGCCGAAGGCGTTCCAGGCGGTCGCGAACTCCATGCCGACCGCGCCCGAGCCCAGCACGATCGCCTTCTTCGGCAGCTTGGTCAGGTGCAGCGCGTGGTCGGAGGAGATCACCCGCTTGCCGTCGAACTTTGCGAAGGGCAGCTCGCGTGGGGCGGAACCGGTGGCGACGACGATCGCGGGCGCCTTGATGGTGCGTGCCTCGCCGTCCTCGACGTCGATCTCGACGGTGTCGGCGGCGGTCAGCCTGCCGGTGCCCTTGATGGTCTCGACCCCACGGCCCTTGAGGGCGCCCTGCAGGCCCTTCCACATCTTGTCGACCACGGCATCCTTGTGGGCGTTGAGGGCCTTGACCTCGATGCCCTGGTAGTCGAGCGTGACGCCGAAGTCGGCCGCGTCCTGCGCGGTCTCGGCCACCTCGGCGGTCTGCAGGACCGCCTTGGTCGGGATGCAGCCCCAGTGCAGGCAGGTGCCGCCGACCTTGTCCTTCTCGATCATCGCGACCGACAGTCCGAGCTGGGCGGCACGCAGGGCCGTCGAGTACCCACCGGTGCCGCCGCCGAGCACGATCA
>JAGXST010000323.1 GCA_018335555.1 Actinomycetota bacterium
CGGTTCATGCTGGTCCGCAAGGTCGAGGTCGTGCCGTTCGAGTGCGTGGTGCGGGGCTACCTCGCCGGCTCGGGCTGGCAGGAGTATCAGCAGCACCGCTCGGTCTGTGGCGTGGACCTGCCAGACGGCCTGGCCGAGGCCGACCGACTCCCCGAGCCGATCTTCACCCCGGCGACGAAGGCGGAGTTCGGTGAGCACGACGTCAACGTCTCGTTCGATGCGGTCGTCGACGCCGTCGGCGGGGACCTCGCCGGGCAACTGCGGACCCGCTCGCTCTCGCTGTACCTGGCGGCCGCCGCGCACGCGGCTGCGCAGGGCATCCTGCTGGCCGACACCAAGTTCGAGTTCGGCCTGCTCGACGGTGAGCTGCTGCTGGCCGACGAGGTGCTGACCCCCGACTCGTCGCGCTACTGGCCCGCCGACGCGTGGACGCCGGGCCGGACCCCACCGAGCTTCGACAAGCAGTACGTGCGCGACTACGCGACCTCCACCGGCTGGGATCGCACGCCCCCGGCGCCGGCGCTGCCGGACGACGTGGTCGCCGCCACGCGGGCGAAGTACGTCGAGGCCTACGAGCGTCTCACCGGCGAACCCTTCACCACCTGGCTGGCGCGCATCTGACTCGCAGGTCCCACCCAGACGATGAGCGGGCCGGCCGGGGGGCAACGAGCGAGCGAAGCGAGCGAGCAGGGGGACCCGGCCGAAATCGTGTGGTCGTCCGTCGGTGACGCCCGCGTGTTCCCGCTCGCGGAGCGCGGTTGTCTGGGCAACCAGTGATCGCGACCCGAAGGAACACCTGTGGCACGCATCGGCATCGTCTACCACTCGATGTACGGCTCGACGTACGAGTTGGCCAACGTCCTGGCCGAGGGGATCGCCAAGGCCGGAGGTGACGCCCACCTGCGCCGGGTGCCCGACCCGCTGCTGCCCGACGAGGTCAAGCAGATGGAGGGTGTCGCGGCCGCGATCGAACAGCAGTCGCACGTCACCGAGGCCACGGTCGACGAGCTCCCCGAGTTCGACGGACTGATCTTCGGTTCGCCGACCCGCTACGGCTCCAAGACCGCCCAGATGCAGAACCTGATGGACCAGACGGGCGGGCTGTGGCAGGAGGGCCGGCTCGTCGGCAAGCCCGTTGGATTCTTCACCGGTGCCGCCACCATCCACGGGGGTCACGAGTCCACGATCCTGTCCCTGTCGACGTTCGCCTACCACCACGGCATGGTCATCGTCCCGGTCGGCTACGGCGTCGCCGAGGAGGTCGGTTCGACCCGCACCGGCGGCAGCCCCTACGGACCGACCCACTGGAGCCCCATGGGTGACCAGAAGGACGGCATCGACGAGGACGAGCGCGAGATTGCCCTGAAGTACGCATCCCACTTCAACACGCTCGCCGACAAGTTGGCAGCCTGAGTCACAGACCCGCGTGTGGTGCTTCTCCCTCACCACGCGCGATCCCGCGCCGGCCACTCCCGCCGAGCGCCTTCGCCGCCCCCGGTCCCTCCCAACCGGGGGCGGCCCATGTTCCGGGACGAGTGGCCGGGAGCGCCGCGGCGACCGGACGCAGCGGGGCGTAGCTTCGGCGAGGTCGAAGGTGTGTCGGTTGACTGCCATGTGGTCCCTACCGACGGCGGTGCTCGCGTTCTCCGCCGCCGCCCTCGTCATCGCGGCGGCGGGATCGCGACTTGCGGGCCTGGTGGATCGACTCGCCGACCGTACGGGTCTCGGTGAAGCGGTCGCGGGGGCAGTGCTGCTCGGGTCGGCGACCTCGCTGCCCGGGCTCGTGGTCAGCGTCGTCGCGGCGGCATCGGACCGGCCCAACGTGGCGGTCAGCAACTCGATGGGCGGCATCGCGGTACAGACGACCTTCATCGTCGTGTTGGATCTCGCCTACCGCCGCGAGAACATCGAACGAGCTGCGGCCTCACTCGCCAACGTGTTCAACTGTCTGCTGATGATCACCCTGCTCGGCGTGGTGGTGCTGGGTGTGGCGATGCCGCCCTCCTCCCTGTTCGGTGTGCATCCGGCCACGTTGCTGCTCATCGCGATCTACGGCTACGGCCTGCGCCTTGGCCGGCAGATCTCGATCGAACCGATGTGGCACCCGGAGATGACGCGTGAGACCAGGCTCGACGAATGGGCTGAGCCGGCCGAGGACGAGTCGCTCGCGGGGCTGTGGTGGCGCTTCGGTGCGGCCACGGCCGTGGTCGGTGCCGCCGGCTGGATCGTCGGTCAGGCCGGCCTGTCGCTGATCGACGCCACCGGGTTGTCGGGAACGTTCGTCGCGGTGGCGTTCACGGCGGTCGCAACGTCGCTGCCCGAGTTGGTCACCGGTGTCGCCGCCGTGCGCACAGGTGCGCTGACGTTGGCCGTCGGGGGCATCATCGGCGGCAACACCTTCGACACCATGTTCGTCGCGGTCTCCGACTTGGTGTATCGCGACGGGCCAATCTACGCCGCGGTCGGGCCGAGCGACCTGTTCGTCGTCGGCTGGACGATGCTGCTGACAGGCATCCTCGGTGCGGGCCTGATCCGGCGGGACACGGGGCGTGTCGGCTTCGAGGGCGTGGCCATCCTGGGCGGGTACTCCGGCGGACTCGCGATCCTGTCGACCATGCGTTGACAGGCCGGCGATGTCGGCCTCGTCCAGGAGGCAGCCGTCAAGGGCAGGCCCGGGTACCTTCGGCAGGCCGAGCGTCGCCGATCACACGGTGGCTCCGGTCCGAGGACCGGCGGCCGCGATGCGACGTGATGAAGGCGACGAGACCGCGGTCCGACGGGCCTACCTGGTCGTGCTCGCCGTCCCGATCGTCCTCGTGCTCGCGATCCTGGTGTTCGACTTCGGCGCCGGCGTCGGCGACGCCTACCGCCGGATCGCCCTACCGGGACTGCTGCTGGTCAACGGGGGGCTGCTGGCCTCGTTGTGGCGACGGTGGGTCCCGCTCCCGGTCGTCGGGTTGTTCGTCTTCCTGGGACCTGCGGCGTGGGTTCTGGGCCGTCTGGTCACCTGGGAGCTCGTGCCGTCCACGCGACCGGCCAACGCCGGCCTGCTCGTCGCGGCGTTGGCCTGGTACGGGGTCGTCTTCTCGCTCGCCTTCCTGGTGTTCGGCACGCGACGTGGGGCGATCGTCGCGCTCGCGAGCTATCTGCTGCTCTACCTCGGTGCGACCGTGTCGGCCGTGGCTGGCATGTTGGCGGACAGCGGTGCGATCGGGGTCGTGGTCTTTCTCGCCGCCGGCCACTGCGTGCTGATCATGATCGTGTGGGTGCTGGCCCGAAACGTCGAACGACTGGCCGTGACCCGGGCTCGTGCGGAACTGCTGGAACTGCAGGCGACGACCGATCCCCTGACGGGCGTCGCCAACCGACGACGGGTCGACGAGGAACTGCTGCTGCAGGTCGCCCGGGCCCGTCGCGACCGGCAGCCATTCGCGGTGGTGCTCGTGGACCTCGACCACTTCAAGGCCGTCAACGACACCTACGGTCACGAGGTGGGCGACCAGGTGCTCGTGACGGCGGTCACGTGGCTCCGCTCGGCGGTGCGCGAGACCGATCTGCTGGGACGGTGGGGCGGGGAGGAGTTCGTGATCCTCGCCCCGGGGACCGCGCACGAGGAAGCGTGCGCCCTGGCCGAACGCTGCCGGGCGGCCGTGGCGGCCGCCGGGGAAGCGGACCCGGGGAAACGGGTCACCGCGAGTCTCGGGGTCGCGACCTTCGCCGTGCACGACGACGACGCACGCTCGCTGATGCGCCGTGCGGACCTGGCCATGTACACGGCCAAACGCGAGGGGCGCGACCGGGTCGTCGGCATCGACGGTCCCGACGCCGGCGGGACGGGCAGGCCGCCCCCAGTCGCCGTCGGTGAGTAGATGAGACGGGCCGCTGAGATCGTCAGGACAGGGTGATGGCGCGGCCCTGGGTGAGTGCCTCGACGATGGTGGCGGCACCGACGATCCTGGCCCCCGGCACCAGTTCCTGGTCCCCGGTGATGCCGCGCTTGAGCGCACAGGCGCTGCACAACCAGATCTCGCCGCCCGCGTCGGCCAACTGCCTCACGAGGTCGCCGAGCGGTGGCATGCCCTCTTCCTCGATGTCGTCCGCCACGCCGGGCAGGCCGAGGTTGACGGCCTCGACGGTGCAGATCACGATCGCGTGCCGGCCGCTGACCGCGGCCGTGGCGGCGGCGATGAACGGCACGGTGGCACGTTCGGGATCCTCGGCGCCGTGGGAGTTCGGGAACAGCAGCGGTTCACTCATGGGATCTCCGGTCGGGTCGGTCGGCCCCGAAGGTAGGGCCCTAGGACCGTCGATCGGACGCCGAGCGCGCGGTAGGGCTTCACATCCTCCTACCCGCGTAGTAGCGTCCGGCCGGGCATCGTGCACCCGGCACGACACCCATGGATCGACGCGCCCACGTGGGGAACGACCGGTGCGACGACCACGACCACCTCTTTGGGAGGGAACTACATGAAGCGTTCGTTGTGGCTGCGCCGCATGGCGGCCGTCACTGCGCTCGCGCTCGCAACCGCCGCCTGTGGCGGCAACGGTGACGACGTCACCGACGAGCCCGAGCCGGCCGAGACGGAAGAGACGGAAGAGACCGAAGAGCCCGAGGAGGAGCCGGAGGAGACCGAGGAGCCCGACGAGGAGCAGTCCGTCGAAGGCGACGGTGTCCTCAACCTCGGCTACATCCTGCCGGAGTCCGGACCACTGGCATTCCTCGGCCCCCCGCAGATCGAGGCCGTCAACCTCGCCGTCGCCGACATGAACGCGGCCGGCGGTGTGCTCGGCCAGGACGTCACGCTCGAGACCGGTGACGAGGCCGGCGACACCACCATCGCCTCCGAGTCGGCCCAGCGCCTGATCGGCGCCGGTGTCAACGCCGTCGTCGGTGCTGCCTCGTCGGGCATGTCGCTGTCGTTCGTCGACGCCCTGACCGGCGCCGGCGTGCTGCAGTGCTCGGCGTCCAACACCTCGCCGACCTTCACCGGCGGCGACTACAACGGGCTGTACTTCCGCACCGCCCCGACCGACGCCCTGCAGGGTCCGGTCCTCGCCGAGGTCATCGTCGGTGACGGCAACACCAACCCGGCCATCCTCGCCCGCGCCGACGACTACGGCCAGGGCCTGCTCGACGCCACGGTCGCCGAACTCGAGGCCCAGGGCGCGACGGTCGCTGCCGCCATCACCTACGACCCCGAGGCCGCGAACTTCGAGGCCGAGGTCAACCAGGTCGCGTCCTCGGGTGCAGACTCGGTCGCGCTGATCTCGTTCGACGAGGGTGGCCAGATCCTGGCCAGCCTGATCGAGGCCGGTCTCGGCCCGCAGAACGTCTCGGTCTACGGCGCTGACGGCGTCGCGTCCGACACGCTGTGGCAAGAGGTCGACCCGAACAACGAGGCCGTCCTCGAGGGCATGAAGGGGACCCGTCCCGCCGCCGGCGCGGACGAGGGCTTCATCAGCCGCTTCCAGGAGGAGACCGGCCTGTCGGACACCACCTACGCCGCTGCTGCGTACGACTGCGCCATCATGATCGGGCTTGCGGCCGAGGCCGCCGGTTCGGACGACGGAGCCGCGATCGCGGCCGAGATGATCAACATCTCGACCGGTGACACCGAGTGCGCGACGTTCGAGGAGTGCAAGGCGGCCCTCGAGGCCGGCGACTCCATCGCCTACACCTCGGTTTCGGGGGTCACCCTGACCTCGACCGACACCGGCAACGGTGAGCCCGAGTCGGGCATGTACGACGTGTGGGAGCTCGGAGCGGACGGCGGACTCACGGTCATCGAGACCGTCGAGTCGAACTTCTGATCCGACCCGGCACGTAAGGGACACGGCAGGGCCCCGCC
>JAGXST010000324.1 GCA_018335555.1 Actinomycetota bacterium
TTGTGGCGGATCACGCTGCCGCTCGTCGCCCCGGCAGCGCTCGCGGCGACCCTGGTCGGGTTCATCCGGAGCCTCGAGATCTTCGAGGTCGAGCAGGTGCTCGGCACACCAGCCGGGATCGATGTGTACGCGACGCGCATCTACGACCTGATCCGCTGGGATCCGCCCCTGTATCCCGAGGCGATGGCGCTCGGCAGCATCATGCTGATCGTGTTGCTGGTCCTGGCGATCCTGTATCAGCTGTCGTTGCGACGGGTCGGCAGCCACGCCACGATCACGGGCCGGGGGATGCGAACCGCCACCAGCTTCTCGCGCGGCTGGGAGTGGGTCGGCGCGGCCGCCATCATGCTGTTCATGACCGTCGGCGTCTATCTGCCGCTGGTCATCGTGGCGTTGGGATCGACCACCTGGCGGTTCGGCTACCTCACCGGCGACCCCGGCTGGACACTGGGCCACTGGAAGGTGACGCTGACCGACGCGACGTTCGCCAACTCGCTCACGAACTCGCTGCTGGTCAGCGCCGGCGCGGCGGGCATCGGGGTGATCTGCTACGCGGTGCTGGCCTGGCTGATAGCTCGGCGCAGCGTGGCCTTCCCGGAGCTGCTCTCGGTCATGGTGTGGCTGCCATGGGCCGTGCCCGGGTTGCTGCTGGGGTTCGCCTGGACGGCCATCATCCTCGCTTCCCCACTGGCCGGCCTGGTGTGGGGGACGCTCGTCCCGCTCATCGCCATCCTGGCCATCAAGGAGTTGCCCCTCGGGGTGCAGATGTTGCGAACCGCCATCGACCAGGTGTCGATCGAGCTCGAGGAGGCCGCGCTGATGGTCGGCAGCCCGCGCCGCGTCATCTTCCGGCGGATCGTCCTGCCGTTGATCGCGCCGATGCTGGGCACGGTCTTCGTCTTCACCTTCATGATGTCGCTGCGTGACATCGGCGCCACGGTCCTGCTGGCCACGCCCGGCACGAAGACGATGGCGATCCTGCTGTTCGAGTACGCCGTCGCGGGGCACTACGAGGCGGCGGCGGTCATCGGGGTGCTCATGGCCTGTATCGCACTGATCGTCGCGGGCGTCGTCGGGACGGCGTCCCGGCGCTACGGCGTGAGTCGGGTCTGATTCGTGTCGTCGTCACCAAAAGGAGCGTCGATGTCCGGGATCATGGACATGGTTCATCTCGATACCGGCCTGGTCGACTGTGCGGCCTATTCGCCCGAGGTCTACGTCGAGGAACTCGACCGGGTGTTCGGCCGGACCTGGATCTTCGTCGGCCACGTCGCACAGGTTCCGCGGCCGGGGGACTTCGTGACCGGGTGGATCGGTGAGACGCCGGTCGCGCTGGTCCACGGAGGCGACGGCGCCATCCGTGGTTTCGTCAATCGCTGCGCGACGAGCCAGCGGCCCTTCCTGGCCTACGATGCCGGACATCTCGATCGGCTCACGTGCCCGGCCCACCGGCGGGGTTACGACACGCTGGGACGTCGGCTCGGGTCCGAGCCAGCCGACGACGCGGCCTGTCTGACGCCGGTTCCGCGACTGTCGGTCTACGGCGGCCTGGTCTTCGGCTCGCTCGCCGGCAGCGGCGAGACACTCGAGGAGCACCTCGGCGAGGCACGCTGGTACCTCGACAACTACGTGCTGCGCGAGGACATCGGCGGGCTGCAGTTGCTCCCCGGCGTCCAGCGCTACCGGATGCCGGGCAACTGGAAGTTGCTCGCAGAGAACTTCGCCGGCGACGACTACCACGTCGCCATCACCCATGCGTCGGTGCTCAGTCTGCGTGCGCAGCAGGTCGAACCGCGCATCATCAACTCACCCGGGCGGCAGGCCACCGATCCGATCTTCTCGGTCGCCACCGGGTACCGACATGGTGTCCCACACGGCCTGCTCGAAGTCCGTGTCGGCGACGACTTCTACAACCATGACCTCATGCGGGCCCAGACCATCAGTCCGCGTGCGGTCGACTGGGTCAACACGCGCAAGGACGCCGTGGACCGCCGCCTCGCGCACCTTCCCGCCAAGCCCTACAGCTTCCACGTCGGCAACCTGTTCCCGACGTTCTCGATCATCGGCAACGGTACGTCCCTGGAGGCGGTGGGGCTGCTCGTGTGGCATCCCCGGGGCCCCAACGAGACCGCGGTGACCCAGCTCGGGTTCGTCGACGCCGGTGCCCCGCTCGAACTGCAGGAGCAGATGGCGTTCGCGCTGAGTCACCAGCAGGCGGCGGCGGGCGTGTTCGCGCCCGACGACCACGAGAACTTCGAGCGTCTGGCCAAGAGCGTGCAGACCGCCGTGGCGCGCACGGTGCCGTTCAACTACGAGATGGGACTGGCCGACGAGGGACGCGACGTGCGGCCCCCCGAGTGGCAGGACCCGGCCTGGCCTGGGCTGGTCCTGCCACGTTTCACGGAATTGATCCAGCGCGACTTCTACCGGTATTGGATGACGTTGATGACGACAGGGGCTGGCAATGGTGCGTGATCCACAACTGATGCTCGAGGTGGCCGAGCTGCTGTTTCGCGAGGCGGAACTGCTCGACGACGGCTCCTTCCACGAGTGGCTGGAGGGCGTGGCCGACGACATCCGCTACGTCATGCCCGCCACCGAGGTGCTCCCGCCCTCGAAGGAACCGCAGGTCCTCAAGCGACGCGAACAGCAGCGCTGGGGGGAGATCGACGTCCAGGAGGAACGGCTGCGGTTCTGGCTCTACGACGAGGACCACAACTCGCTGACCATGCGGATCCGCCGCCTGGACACCGGCATGGCGTACGCCGAACTGCCCGAGTCCATCACCAGCCGCATGGTGACCAACGTGCGCGCCTGGGAGGAGCCCGAGGAGGGGCTGATCCGGGTCACGTCGAAGATCCTGGTGCACCAGGTGCGCCACGAGGACCACGAGGACTTCTTCGTGGGTCGCCGCTGGGACAAGTACCGACGGGTCGACGGGCAGCTGCGCCTGCTCTGGCGCTACGTCGAGCTCGGTCACCCGGTCCTACCCCGGACGATCTCGATCCTGTTCTGACGCGGCGACGGGCGCGTCGTCGGCCACCGGTTGCGCACGATGAGGAAGCACATGAGCACGGTCTGGTTGGAGTTGTTGGGCGCCGAGGTGCGCTGGTACGACGCCGGCGGGGTCCGCACCCGCTGCATCGAGGCCGGGGAGGGGCCGGCACTGATCCTGCTGCACGGCGTCGGCGGACACGCCGAGGCCTTCGCACGCAACGTCGTGCCGCTCGCGCGGCGCTTCCGCGTCATGGCCATCGACTACCTCGGCTTCGGTCTGACCGACAAGCCGGCACAGCCCGCCGATCGCGACGCCTACGTGGCGCACCTCGTCGCGCTGATGGATGCCGCCGGCGTGGATCAGGCCCATCTGGCGGGCGAGTCGCTCGGTGGCTGGATCAGCATGTGGACCGCCCTGTTGCACCCGGACCGGGTCGATCGGCTGATCTCGGTGTGCGGCGCGCGGCTGGAGGTAGAGACCGACGACGCGTCGCGGCAACACGTGCGCGACGGGCTCGCCGAGCTGCGGCAGCTGACGAAGGCGTTCGTCGCCGCCCCCAGCCGCGACGCCGTCCGTCGTCGCATGGAGTGGCTGTTTCACGATCCGCAGGCGAGCCTGACCGAGGAACTGGTCGACATCCGCTGGCGGCTGTACCAGGAGACCGAAGCCGCGCGAGTGCTTGCCGATGCCAGCCAGCGCACCTCCGACCTGCCTGCAGGCGAGACCAACGGCCTCACCCCCGTCGAACTGGGCAAGATCCAGCAGCCGACGCTGATGCTGTGGACGAGCGACAATCCCACGACGACGGCCGCGACGGCCCGTCGTGCGGCACAGCACATCCCCGACTGCCGCTTCGAACTGATGGAGCGTTGCGGACACTGGCCGCAGTGGGAGGACCCTGCGACCTTCAACCGGATCGTCACCGACTTCCTGGCGAGTCCGTGATGACCGCATTCTCCCCACCGGCCGCGGTCGCCCACCGCTCCTCGCCGCCCGGGGGAGGGACGATGCTGAGCGTCGCGCAGCTGTTGAAGACCTATCCGGCGCGTCGTCGGGCTGTCCATGCGCCGTCGCGCGCCGTCGACGACCTCGGGTTCGAGATCGAGGCCGGACATCTGTTCACGCTGCTCGGTCCGTCGGGGTGTGGCAAGACCACGACGCTGCGGTGCGTCGCCGGGCTGACCACCCCCGAAGGGGGCACGATCCGGGTGGCGGGCCGAACCATGTTCTCTGCCCGCGAGGGCATCGAGGTGCCCGCGAACCGCCGTGGCCTCGGCATGGTGTTCCAGTCCTATGCGATCTGGCCGCACCTCGACGTCTACACCAACGTGGCGTTCGGCCTGCAGGTCGCCGCTCGCCGCCATCGCGTCGGTGCGCGCGCCATCCGCCGTCGCGTCGAACGCGTCCTGAGCGTGGTCAGGCTCGACCATCTCGCCGGGCGACCGGCCACCGACCTGTCGGGCGGCCAGCAGCAGCGGCTGGCCCTGGCCCGCGCACTCGTCATGGAGCCCCCGTTGCTGTTGCTCGACGAGCCGCTGTCGAACCTCGACGCCAAACTGCGCGACGAGATGCGCTACGAGCTCAAGCGCCTGCAACGCGACCTCGGGATCACGACCCTGTACGTCACCCATGACCAGCACGAAGCCTTGGCCATGTCCAACGAGATCGCCGTCATGCGTGACGGTCGGATCGAGCAACTCGCCAAACCACGCCAGATGTACGAACGTCCGGCATCGCGCTTCGTCGCCGACTTCGTCGGCACCACCAACCTCGTGGACGGGATCATCGAGCGCCGCGAGGGGGCCGACCGTTACGTGGTCTCCACCGACGTCGGCGACCTCGTGGCGACGAGCGCCGCCGAGTACCCCACCGGTCTGCCGGTCTGTGTGCTGGTGCGGCCGGAACACATCGAACTGCTGCTCGAGCCCGCGTCGGGCCGAAATCGCCTGTCCGGCCGGGTCGAAGCGACCGTGTTCCTCGGCGAGGGGGCCGAGCATCGTGTCTCGGTGGCCGGACGGCAGTTCAAGGTGCGGTCCTCCGCCGCGCTCGAGGTCGCCCCCGGCTCGCCGGTGATGCTGTCGCTGACCGAGGAGCGGTGCGCCATCGTGCCGGCAGACTGACACCGCCGCCCCACGTATTCCGTCCGAGAGGCACCCGTCACATGGCAACCAGAACACGAACCGAACTCTCGCACTGGCACGTGCAGTGGGAGCGCCGCAACCAGTTCACGGACGCGTGGGGCAAGGACCGCCCGGTCGTGGTGCGCTACGAGGACCT
>JAGXST010000325.1 GCA_018335555.1 Actinomycetota bacterium
CTCGAGCACGGTCAGACGGAACCGGTAGATAGCCTCAGCATCGGTCATGGCGGTGGTCTCCCTTGTGTGGACTTCGACATCCACAGGGTCCACCGCCATGACCTCGCTACCGAGGAACTGTCACCACATCCTCCTGCCCCGTAGGACTAGCGGGCTCCGAGGGCGCTGGCGAAGTCGTCACGGGCAGCGTCGTCGAACCCGACCAGGCGGATCTCGTCGAGGGCGTCCGGGTGGTCGGTCAGCCAGTCGACGGTCGCCTCGACCAGGACGCGCGTCGCCTCGGCGCGTGGGTAGCCGTAGATCCCGGCCGAGATGGCGGGGAAGGCGATGGAGCGCAGTCCGCGCTCGGCGGTCGCCCCGAGCGCGGCGACGACGGCGGCGCGCAGGCGCGACTCGTTGTCGTCGCGGTCGGCCCGGTACACCGGCCCGGCGACGTGGACGACCACCTGGGCGGGCAGGTCGCCGGCCGCGGTCACGGCGGCGGTGCCGTCGGTCAGCGGGCCGTGCTCGCGGACCCAGTCGTCGGAATCCGCTTGCAGCGTCGGCCCCGCGGCACGGGCCAGCGCGCCGGCCACGCCGCCGCCGTGCTGCAGTTCGACGTTGGCCGCGTTGACGATCGCATCGACCTGCTGGGCGGTCAGGTCGCCGGTCACGGCGACCACCCGGGTACTGCCGAGGCGGCGTTCCATCGGTCGAATCCTTCGAGTCGCTCACGGTCTATGGTCGTGCCATGTTCGCCATCACCGCCACCGCCGCCACACCCGACGACCCGCTCGCGGGCCTGACGCTGGGGGACCGCCCCGACCCGCAGCCGCCTCCCGGGTGGGAGGTGGTGCGTGTGCGGGCGGCGTCGCTCAACCATCATGACGTGTGGACGCTGCGCGGGGTCGGGATCGACCCCGACCGCCTGCCCATCGTGCTCGGCTGCGACGCCGCGGGTGTCACCGCCGACGGCCGTGAGGTGGTGGTCCACTCGGTGATCGCCACCCCCGACGGCGACGAGACGCTCGCGCCCGACTTCAACATCCTGTCGGAGCGCTACGACGGCACCTTCGCGGACCTGGTCGCGGTCCCGTCGCGCAACCTCATCGACAAGCCGGAAGGCCTGTCCTTCGAGGAGGCCGCATGCCTGCCGACCGCCTACCTGACCGCCTACCGGATGCTGTTCACCCGCGGTGCGCTGCGACCGGGCGACCGGGTCCTCGTGCAGGGGGCCGGTGGTGGGGTGGCGACCGCGGCGATCCTGCTGGGTCGCGCCGCCGGGCTGCACGTCACCGTCACCAGTCGTGACCAGGACAAGCTCGAACGCGCCATCGAACTCGGCGCGCACCTGGGCGTTGCGTCGGGGGAGCGGTTGCCGGACCGCGTCGACGCGGTCCTCGAGACCGTCGGCGAGGCGACCTGGAAGCACTCGCTGCGGGCGCTGGAACCCGGCGGCAAGGTCGTGGTGGCCGGCGCCACCTCGGGCCCGAACCCGCCGGCCGACCTCGCGCGGGTCTTCTACCGCCAACTCGAGGTGATCGGGTCGACGATGGGGACCCGCGACGAGTTGCAGCGCCTCGTCCGTCTGCTCGACGCCACGGGGGTCCGACCGCTGATCGACGATGTCATGCCGATGGGCGAGGGCCGCGCCGCGTTCGACCGCATGCTCGAGGGCGACCTGTTCGGCAAGCTCGTCCTGACCCGCCCCGCCTGAACCATCGCAAAGACGGACGGCCGCCCGAGGGCGGCCGTCGTCATGGTCGTGGAGCTCCGGGGGCCGGGCTCGAACCGGCGACATTTCGATTAACAGTCGAACGCTCTGCCAACTGAGCTACCCCGGAAAGAGGTGCCGGGCACGAGGACCCGGCCGAGCGCTGAGCGCGGCGGGCAGTGTAGCAATGGCCGCCGGGACCCTCGAACGTCCGGCAGGACCGCCCGCGGCGCTCGCCGACTACGCTTCGCGCTCACCGAGAACCTGTGAGGCGTGCGATGAGCAAGGACCTGGTCATCATCCCCGACGACGAGCCGGGCGTCGTGGCCCGCCTGGGCGAGACGCTCGGCGGGGCCGGCATCAACATCGAGGCGATCAGCGCATTCACCGGCCAGGGCAAGGGCATCGTGCACCTGTTGGTCGACAAGGCCGACGAGGCACTGGAGGTGCTCCGCGACGCCGGGTTCGACGTCAAGGCAGCCCGGGACGTCGCCATCGTCGCGCTGCCCGACGAGCCCGGCCACCTCGGTGCGGCGTGCCGCAAGCTCGCGGATGCCGGGGTGAACATCGAGCAGGCCTACATCGCCGGCGGCAGCCGCCTGGTCGTCGTCGCCGACGACATGGATCGCGCCCGCGAGATCCTGGGCGCCTGACCCGGCGCCTGATCGGAACCGGTGACCGGGCCCGCCCGGTCGGGTTCAGCGCGGCAGGTTGGTCTGCTTGAACTCGTGCAGCAACGGCGCGTTGACGACGAGGTCGATGACCTGCTCGATGGCCTGCGTCGCCCGGGCGACGTCGCCCTCGGGGCGGTCCATCAGCCGCACGAACACCGCGCGGTCGCCGGCGATGAACGTCGGCACGCCCCAGACGTCGTGGTCGGCGACGCCGGCGTCGTGCTCCTTGCGCAACTGCTCGCGGTAGGCGCCGCCGCGGGCCCCGGCGAGGACGGCGTCGGCGTCGAGGCCGACCTTGCGCAACGCGCCGGCGACCACTACGGGATCCTTGAGGTCCCCGCCGTCGTCGTGGCGGGCGGCGAACAGCGCCTCGTGGGCGTCGAGGAAGCTCTCGGGGTGTCGGTCGCGGACGTACAGGCCCACCTCGAGCGCGAGGATGCCGGAAGCAGCCTCGGGGTCGTCGTGGTCCCACACGTCGGGCTGGCCCTCCTCGACGTGGCCCTGGGAGAGGCTGTAGGGCACGAAGTCGACGTCCCAGTCGGCGCCGCCACGCAGCGCCGTGACCACGTGCTCGTTGGCGTTGCGGGCGAATGGGCACAGGTAGTCGAACGTGATGCCAAAGCGCAGGGACACGGGTGCTCCTCGTGGAGTGGGGACGGTTGGGGTTCGGGGCGGACAACGCATCAGGACCGTTCAGGCTTCCATCCCGGGTGGGTTCTTCAGGCCAGCCGCAGGCACCGGGCGATCTCGTCCATCGAGTAGCCGCAGCCCATCTGCAGCGCCCGCAGCGTGAGGCCGAACGCGAAGAACGCGCCCCACGCCATGCCGACGTAGCCGTAGCGTTCACGGCGCAGGCTCGCCAGACGGCCGCCCACGACTGCGATCAGGGGGAACAGCGAGCCGTAGAAATAGTGCAGCCATGCCGTGGGTTGTTCGAACACCCGCCGACCCATGACGAGCAGCACGATGCCCAGCACCGTCTGCACCACCAGCAGGTTCTCGGTCCAGTGCTGTACCGCCAGTAGGCCGTCCGGGGTCTCCTCGCGGCGCATGAGCCGCAACGTGAGCGCCCACAGCATGATGACCACGAACAGCACGATCAGACCGGCACCGAGGTAGCGGTGGAGCGCGGTCACGGCGATTCGGCCTCGGGCGCCGTCGTGGTGTCGGCGGCCGCCGCGGCCTGTGCCTTCTGCTCGAGCGGTGAGGTCTCGCTCTCCTGCAGCGTTCGTGCCATCCGGTAGGCGAGCCACCCGGTGAGGGGCGGCAGAACGAAGCACGCCACCCGCAACAGGTTGGTCAGCGTCTGCAGTCCCATGGTCAGGTTCGACGCGATCACGTCGTTGGACCCGGCGACGAAGATCACCGCCATCAGGGTCAGCGCGGCGACGCCGATGCCGGTGCGCAACGGGTTGTCCCGGGGACGCTCGAGCAGGTGGTGCTCGAGGTCGTCCTTGCCGACCCACTTCCGGTCGATCCAGGGCCACAGGAACATGACGGTGAAGATCAACCCGCCGATGCCGACGGCCGGCAACAGCGTCGACGGGATGGTCACCCCGAAGAAGGTCCACTCCCAGGCCGGCCACAGGCGCACCAGCCCCTCGGTCCAGCCCATGTACCAGTCGGGTTGGGCGGGGGCGAAGACCTCGTAGGGCTCGTAGGTGCCGTACAGCCAGACCGGGCTGATCTCGAACAACCCACCGAGCAGGCTCAGCACGGCGATGGTGAACGCCCCCAGTGAGAGCGTGGTCAGGGTCTGGCTGGGGAACAGGGGCTCGCCGACGACGTTGTCCTCGCGGGCGAGCTTGCTCGGCTTGTGGGTGTGCTTCTGGCGCATCAGGATCACCAGGTGGGCGCCGAGCAGGCCCAGTAGCCCGGCCGGGATCAGCATCACGTGCGCGATGTGCAGGCGGCTGATCGTGTCGGTGCCCGGGTACTCCCCGCCGAGCAGCAGGAAGCCCAGCAGCGGACCGATGAACGGGATGCCGAGCACGACCGAGTAGCCGATGCGCAGACCGGTGCCCGACAACAGGTCGTCAGGCAGGGAGTACCCGGTGAAGCCGGCAGCGAAGGCCAGCAGCAGCAGGCCGACGCCGATCACCCAGTTGAGCTCGCGTGGCTTGCGGAACGCGCCGGTGAAGAACACCCGCAGCATGTGGGCCACGATGGCGGCGACGAACACCAGCGCGGCCCAGTGGTGGATCTGGCGCATCAGCAGCCCCGCGCGGACCTCGAACGACAGGCGCAGCGTCGAGGCGTACGCGGCCGAGATCTCGGCACCCTGCAACGGGACATAGGGTCCGTCGTAGACCACCAGGCGCGAGTCGGGCGTGTAGAACAGCGACAGGAACGTGCCGGTGAACAGCAGCACGACGAGGGAGAACAGGGCGACCTCGCCGAGCAGGAACGACCAGTGGGCCGGGAAGGCCTTGTTGAGGTACTTCTTCGAGCCGGCGGCGAGGTCGAGCCGCTGATCGAGCCAGCGCGCGAGGTTGTCGACCGGGCTCTGGCGACGTCGGGTCTGCGTGTCGCTCACGACGACCTCCTCACGAGTCCACCTCGCGGGTCATGTTCCAGAACGACGGACCGACCGGCTCGGTGAAGTCGCCGGTGGCCACGAGGTAGCCGTCCCCGTCGACCCCCAGCGGCAACTGGGGGAGCGGCCGACCGGCGGGACCCGAGACCACCTCGGCGGCGTGGTTGACGTCGAAGGTCGACTGGTGGCAGGGGCAGATCAGTTCGCCGACCGAGGCCCGGTACAGGCCGACGGGGCAGCCCGCGTGGGTGCAGATCTTCGAGTAGCACACGAGGTTGTCGACCGTCTCCGCCTCGAGTGCGCCGTGGTCGAGCGCATCCGGCCGCGTGCCGATCAGGAG
>JAGXST010000326.1 GCA_018335555.1 Actinomycetota bacterium
GCCGACCTGCGGGGCGCGATCGGGTTCAGTTCGTTCGCGATCCTGACCTACTACGCGCTGGCGAACGCCAGCGCGTTCACCCTGCAGGGCGCCGAACGCCGCTGGCCACGCTGGCTGGCTGCGCTCGGCGTCGGGCTGTGCATCCTGCTCGCGTTCAGCCTGCCCCAGGTGGCGGTGATCGGCGGCCTGGTGCTGCTCGCGGTCGGCTCCGCCGTGTGGTCCGTCGCCCGGGCCCGCCGCCGACCCCCCGGGTGATTGCGTTGGGACGAAGTCAGCCCCCAACCGCGGCAGCACGGCGGTTTCGAACATGTCCGGTCACGCGACCGTATCTGGCCGCCGCACGGTCGATTCTCGTGTGCTCGGTCGAGCCAAACCGTCACCGATGACGGTCTGAGCCGACCGTGACCGTCTCCGGCGTCCGGGCATCGGCGGCTCAACCCACCGGTCACCGGATCAGGACGGCGCGGAACGGAACCGTGCGGATACGCCTGCTCAGCGGCCGTAGCGGCGGGATCGTCTCTGGTAGTCGCGGAGGGCGCGGAGGAAGTCGATGCGGCGGAACTCGGGCCAGTAGGCGTCGCAGAAGTAGTACTCGCTGTGCGCCGACTGCCACAGCAGGAACCCCGACAGCCGGACCTCGCCGGAGGTGCGGATGATCAGGTCGGGGTCGGGCAGCCCGGTGGTGTAGAGGTGATCGCCGATGTCCTCGGGGCACAGCGAGTTCGCCACGTCCTCGAGTGATCGTCCTTCCTCCGCACGGACCTGCAGCAGTTTGCGCAGCGCATCGGTGATCTCCTGGCGGCCGCCGTAGCCGACCGCGATCTGCACCCGGAGGCGGTCGTTGCCGGCGGTGGCCGCCTCGACCTCGGCGAGCGCCTTGCGCGTGTCCTCGGGCAGCAGGTCGAGTGCGCCGACCGCGGTCAGGCGCAGCCCCTGTCCGTTGTCGGCCAGGCGGCGGACCGTCTCCTCGATGATGGTCAGCAGCCGGCTGACCTCCTCGTCGTCACGGCCGAGGTTGTCGGTCGAGAGCAGCCACAGCGTCACGAACGGCACACCGAGTTCGAGGCACCATCCGAGGAAGGGGTCGATCTTCGCGGCGCCCAACTCGTGGCCGTCGCTGGGGTCGCCGAGTCCGCGCTGACGGGCGAAGCGTCGGTTGCCGTCGAGGATCACGCCGACATGCTGCGGGAGCGGGCCGCCGACGAGTTCGTCGGCGAGCCGCCGTTCGTAGAGTCGGTAGACGACCTCGGAGACACCCATGGCACCCGACTCTACTCCGCCCCGATCGGCGGGTCGGGTAGCCGACGGGTGGCGCCCGACGCCGGCGACCTGCTACGCTGCGGCCTCAACACGCCCGGGCCCCGCGGTCCGGGCGTTCTTCGTGGCAGACCCGGGGCGGCCTGCTTCCCGCCCGTTCGTGGCGCGACCAGCGCCGCCCGAGCGGTTCCATGAAGTCGTAGTACATCTGTCGTCGACGTAGTCAGTGAGGTGTCACCACCGTGGCCGAGACGTGGTTGAGCCAGGAGGCGTACGACCGCCTCAAGGACGAACTCGAGACGCTCAAGACCGAAGGGCGTCCGCAGATCTCCGCCGAGATCGAGGTTGCGCGCGCCCACGGTGACCTCAAGGAGAACGCCGAGTACCACTCCGCCAAGGAGGAACAGGGCAAGATGGAGGCGCGTATCCGGCAGCTCGAGGCGCTGCTGCGCGATGCGAAGATCGGCCAGCCCGACAACACCGACGAGGTGCGACCGGGACTGGTCGTCGTCCTCGACGTCGACGGCGACGAGGAGACCTACCTGGTCGGCTCGCGCGAGGACCACCACGACGAGCTCGAGATCCTCTCGGCGGACTCCCCGATGGGCACCGCCGTGGTCGGTCGCAAGGCCGGCGACACCGTCGAATTCACCACCCCGGCAGGTGCGACGCTCGGGGTCACGGTCCGCGAGATCCGGACTCCCTGACGGTCACAACGCCCCCACGCGAGGTGGGCACTAGTCAACATTGCCCACATGGACTAGGTGACAAGATCACCCGCGCCTGAGGCCCTTCGTCCCTTCCGGAACGGTTTGATACGCCATTACCGCTTTCGGAAGGCTCCAGCCGTGCCCACCAGCGGCTTCACGACCGGCGACCCGCGCGCCGTCGTCACCGGACCAGCCGGCCCCGCGCCGGCTGCCGGCACCGACGCCGCAGCCCGCGCCGTGGCTGCTGGCGGCTCGACGTCGGCCCTCACGGCCACCACGATCCTGATCTGCGATGCCCGCCCGGTCTTCCGGGCGGGACTGCGCGCCATCCTCGGCGAGCGCGACATCACCGCCGAGTGCAGCGCCGCGACCGCGGTCGACAACGTGCAGGCGCTGCGGCCGTCCATCCTCGTGGCCGGGTTGCGCGACGACGACCCCGAGACCTTCCGTGTGGTCGCCACGGCCAAGGCCCTGCAGGACGACCTGCGCGTGCTCGTGGTCGCCGACGGGGCGACGGTGATCGACCTGCGCGAGGCCGTGATCGCCGGCGTCGACAGCTTCCTGCTCACCAGCGCAGCCGCCGAGGAACTGCGCGACGCGGTGGCGCGCACCGCTCGGGGTGAGCGGATCATCTCGCCGTCCATCGCGATGCAGTTGGCCGGCTCGTGGCGCAACGAGCCGCGGGAGACGGGCGCGTCGGCGCTGACCCCGCGCGAACTCGAGGTGCTGCAACTGCTCGCCGAGGGACTGACCAACCAGCAGGTCGGGATGCGGCTCGGGTTGTCCGCACGAACGGTCAAGACCCACGTGCAGAACCTGCTCGTCAAGCTCGACGTGCCCGACCGCACCGGCGCCGTCGCCCGCGCCTTCCGCCTCGGCCTCATCAGATAGTGCCGGGTCCTGATCCGTGCCGGGTCCCCTGTCTCGCTCGCTTCGCTCGCTCGTTGCCCCCCGGCAGGCGACAACTCACTCGGCTTCGTCGCCGGCGCGTAGCCAGGTGATGATCTCGCGCATGCCTTCGTAGGCGGCGAGGCGGGCCTCGTCGGTCCCCTCGGCCTCCGCCTCGGCGACGAGCCGGGCGAGGTGGTCGACGCCGCTGACCCCGAGTTCGAGCACGGCCTCGTTCCCGCCGCTCGCCCAGCGGGCGAGGACATAGCGGGCGAGCGCACCGAGGGGGAGCCCCGAGGACTCGCTCAGTCCCCGCAGCGTCTGCAGCGGGTCGAGGTGACCGTAGGCGGCCACGTCGGCGCGCAGGCCGGCGAAGCCGTCGTCGCCGGCGGGCCCGTCCCAGCGTTCGAGGTCGAGCTGCTCGCTCATCATCGACCTTCCGGGACCGCCGCTCAGAGCCGTTCGACCACCATGGCCATGCCCTGTCCCCCGCCGACGCACATCGACTCGATGCCGAACGTGCCGTCGCGATGACGCAGGCCGTTGAGCAGCGTGCCGGTGATGCGGGCGCCGGTCATGCCGAACGGGTGGCCGCAGGCGATCGAGCCGCCGTGGGGGTTGAGCTTGTCGAAGTCGATGCCGAGCTCGCGCGCGGACGGGATGACCTGGGCGGCGAAGGCCTCGTTGATCTCCACGAGGTCGATGTCGCCCATCGACATCCCGGCGTAGTCGAGCGCCTGGCGGATGGCACCGACCGGACCGAGACCCATGATCTCGGGGTCGAGGGCGGAGACACCGGTGGACACGATCCGCGCCAGCGGCTGGATCCCGAGCTCGGCGGCCTTGGTGTCGCTCATGATCACCACGGCGGCTGCCCCGTCGTTGAGCGGGCAGGCGTTGCCGGCCGTCACCGTGCCGTCGGCACGGAACACCGGTTGCAGTTCGGCGAGCTTCTCGCGCTCGGTGTTGGCGCGCGGCGAGTCGTCGCGGTCCATCGTCCGACCGTCCGGCAACTCGATCGGCGTGATCTCGTTGGCCCAGAAGCCCTCGGCATCCGCCTTGGCGTAACGCATCTGCGACTCGTAGGCGAAGTCGTCCTGTTCCTCGCGCGAGATGCCCTTCAGGTTGGCGACGTTCTCGGCGGTCTGGCCCATCGGGATGTAGATGTCGGACAACCCGTCGGGCGCCTGCCAGCCGTCGGCGTCCTCCTCGGCCATCTTCTGGGTGCGGGCCTGCGCGTCGGCGAACCGTGGGTTGATCGTGTCGGGCAGGGAGTCGGAGTTGCCCTTGACGAACCGCGACACCATCTCGACGCCGGCCGAGACGAACACGTCCCCCTCGCCGGCCCTGATGGCGTGGAACGCCATGCGGGTGGTCTGCAGCGACGACGAGCAGTAGCGCGTCACCGTCGTGCCCGGGACCTCCCAGCCGAGCAACGTGGTGACGACGCGGGCCATGTTGAAGCCCTGCTCCCCGCCCGGCAGCCCACAGCCGAGGTGGAGGTCGACGATGTCGTCGGGCGACAGTTGCGGCACCTGGTCCATGGCCGCCTGGATGATCGTGGCGGTCAGGTCGTCGGGTCGCAGCTCGGTCATCGAGCCCTTGAAGGCCCGGCCGATCGGGGTCCGGGCGGTGGCGACGATCACTGCTTCGGGCATGGAGGGCTCCTCGATGCTTCGCACGGCCACGGGCGGGCCGCACTCCCGACGTGAGGCTAACGGGTGCTCACTTCGGGTCGTAGTCCGGATCCGGACCCAGGGATGCGCGTGCGGTGAAACGCCCCGATCGTTGCTCGACCCGGACCGGCAACCCGAAGGCGGCCGAGACCGGTCCGTCGCGCAGGACATCGGCCGCCGCCCCGGACGCCACGACCCGGCCGCCACGCAACAGCAGCGCCGAGCGGATGCCGTGCGGCAGCTCCTCGAGGTGGTGGGTGACCAGCACCGTGGTTGGTCCGTTCGGTTCGTCGAGGATCGCGTCGAGATCGGCCAGCAACGACTCGCGGCCGCCGAGGTCGAGACCGGCGAAGGGCTCGTCGAGCAGGAGCAGTTCGGGTTCGCCGACGAGTGCCCGGGCGATACGGACCCGCTGCCGCTCGCCCTGCGAGAGGGTGTCCACGCGGCGATCGGCGAGATGGCCCGCACCCACGCGAGCGAGCGCCCGCTGGGCGGCCGCGGCGAGTCCCAGGTCGTCGAGCACACCCGGCGGCGGCCACAGGTCGCCGCGCCGTGCGGCCGCCACGAGTGGTAGCGCGGCTGCCCGGACGTGGAGCAGGTCGTCGAGCGCCGTGCTGACGAAGCCGACCCTCGCTCGCAACTCGCGCAGGTCGACGCGTCCGAAGCGCCCGCCCAGGATCGTCACGCTGCCCTGCGTCGGGTGGCGATAGGTGGAAAGGATGCGCAGCAGCGTCGTCTTGCCCGAACCGTTCGGCCCGAGGACGGCGAGGTGCTCGCGGGCGCCGACCTCGAGGTCGACCCCGTCGAGCAGGGTCGCGCCGTCGACGCGCAACGTGACCTCGCGCAACAGGATCGGTGGGGTCGGATGGCTCACACGGGCTCTCCTGCGCCGCCTCGTGACGGGCGGGTCGAGGCTAGCCCCGTCCGGCGTGTGGAACGACACCTTCCCGAACGTCCCAACGGTCGGCGAATTCGCATGTTGCCATCGATTGCAACACCGAAACTGGTCGACCCTACCGATTCGTCCCCTGCCTCCGTCGGCGGCTACCGTTCATGTCGAGGGTCGCAGTCCGGTGGAGGGCCGGGCACCTTCCCCGGAGGATCGAGCGTGACGTTCGAGTTGCCGAAAGCCAAGTCCGTTGCCGTCAATCCCACGCAGGCCGAGCTCCGCTCATGGGTGCTCGAGCACATGCCCCGCGTGACCGAGACCGAATTCGGCAACCTCAACTACGAAGCCCGGATCCTCGCGCGCCTGACGCCGTCGACGTTCTTCGTCTCCGACGTCGAGACGGGCAAGCAGGTCATGGCCCGGGCCGAGGCCGAGGAGTGGGCGAAGAAGCAGGACGCCTACATCGCCGAGCAGGACATGGTCCTGATCGAGGGTTACGTCGGACCCGACCCCGAATTCCGCACCGGCACGCGGCTGTTCATGGAGAAGGCCAACAGCAACGTCCCGGCGATGCAGCAGCAGTTGTACTTCCCGCCCGACGAGGACCACACGGCCGAGTTCACGGTGATCTACACGCCGGGGCTGCGCGTACCCGAGCACCACGAGGAGTGCCTGATCCTCGTCGACCTCGACAACTACGTCACGCGGGTGTTCGGCTCGGACTACTTCGGTGAGTCCAAGATGGGCTCGCTGCGCATGTGGAACAAGCTCGTCAACGACCGCGGCGGCCTCGCGATGCACTCCGGCGCCAAGACCTTCCCGGCCGAGTCCACCCCCGACGGCAACGAGCGGCTCGCGCTGATCATCGGGCTGTCCGGCACGGGCAAGACCACGACCACCTTCCGCAACGTCAAGGGGTCGCTGCCGGTCCAGGACGACTTCATCGCCCTGATGCCCGGCGGCACCGTCTACACCACCGAGAACGGCTGCTTCGCCAAGAGCTACGGCCTCGACCCCGATGACGAGCCGACCATCCACGGCGGCGCGACACGCCCCGACGCCTGGCTCGAGTCCGTCGCGGTGGACGAGAAGACCGGCAAGGTCGACTTCTTCGACGACAGCTACACCGCCAACGGCCGCGTGACCTTCCCGATGGAGAACATCCGCCACCGCGACCCGAAGGACCTGCCGAAGGCGCACTACCTGTTCATCCTCAACCGCAACGAGAACCTGATCCCGGCGGTCGCCAAGCTCAAGCCCGAACAGGCGGCGTACTACTTCATGCTGGGTGAGACCAAGGGCACCTCGGCCGGCGGGGCCCACGAGGCGGGCAAGAACCTGCGCGTGCCGGGCACCAACCCGTTCTGGTTCGAGGAGGAGTCCTCGATGGGCAACCGGTTCCTCGAACTGCTCGAGAGCTGCGACCTCGAGGTCTACCTGTTCAACACCGGCCGGGTCGGCGGGCCCGACGAGGACGAGCGCTCGAAGAAGGTCCGCATCCCGCACTCGGCCGCCGTCCAGGAGGCGATCGTCGACGGCACGGTCGAGTGGGAGGAGGACCCCGACTTCGGCTACCTCGTCGCCACGACGCTGCCCGGCATCGACGACGACGAACTCCTGCAGCCCCGCAAGCTCTACGAGCGGCAGGGTCGCATGGACGAGTACCGCCGGATCGTCGAGAAGCTGCACACCGAGCGCGCCGAGTACCTCGCGAAGTTCTCCTCGCTCGACCAGTCGATCGTCAAGGCCGGCTGACACAGCACCGACACCGGGACGCGGGGGCCCACGGGCCCCCGCATCTCGTTCGGCTGCAGCGCCTGCCCGCGGGACCACGCCGCGGACGGTGATCAGTCGGTTCGGGCGACGTCCTGCGCGGCGTGGATGGCGCGCCACACCCGGTGGGGCGTCAGCGGCATCTGCAGGTCGTCGACGCCGAGGGGCGCCAGCGCGTCGAGCACCGCGTTCACGATGGCCGGTGGCGCGCCGATGCAGCCCGACTCGCCCGACCCCTTCACGCCCAGCGGGTTGGACGGCGCCGGGCTGACCAGCCGGTCGCTGACGATCTCGGGCGCCTCGACCGCCGTTGGCACGTGGTACTCCGCGAAGGTCGTGCTGCGCAGTTGACCGTCGTCGCCGTACTGCAGGCCCTCGTAGAGTGCCTGCGCGATCCCCTGCATCAGCGAGCCGACGACCTGGCCCTCGACGATCTCGGGGTGCAGGACGTTGCCGCAGTCGTCGACCGCGACGAGCTTGCGGATCACGACCCGGCCGGTCGCGACGTCCACCTCGACGATGGCGACGTGCACGCCGTAGGGGAAGGTCTGCGCCTGCGGGTCGAAGCGCTCCTCCTCGAACGGCGCCGCCCCGCTCCGGTCGGCGATCGCTCGCAACTCGGCGAGCGGGACCCCGACCTGCGGGGCCCCGTGCACCTCGACGCGGCCGTCGACGAACCGCAGGTCGGCCGGGTCCACCTCGAGGTGGTCGGCGGCGACCTCGCGCAGCCGGTCGTGCAGCCGCCCCGCGGCGAGATGGATGGCGGACCCGCCGACCTGGGCGGAGCGGCTC
>JAGXST010000327.1 GCA_018335555.1 Actinomycetota bacterium
CGCCGGGCCCCGGTTGGGGAGGGGCGCGGACGGTGAGGGGTCTGCCGGTCGGGTGGTCGCGCGGGGGGCGGCCACGGCCGGCAGGCACCGTCCGCGACGCTCAACCAGGGCGTCCTGCCTCCTGCGGCGTCCGGACCCCCTCGGGATCGACGTCGCGACGGCGGTGGCGCTGCCACAGCCAGGTCGCGTAGGTCACCAGCGCGATCGTGCCGAACGCGTGCCACTGCAGCGCGTACGACAGGTGGTTGGCCTCGTCGAGGACGGGCGGCCGCGGTGGGACCGGCAGGGCGTCGAACGCCGGCTCATGGTCCGTGTCCCCCCCGGGGCCGACCGGGCCGGGCTGCAGTCGCAGGATCATCGGGTAGAGCGTCCCCTCGACCTGACGGTCCAACCGCGCGGTGTCCGGGTTGAACACCCGCTCGAGCAAGCCCTCGTCGGCATCGCGGGGTCCGAAGCCGGGTTGCGGGACGGGTCGCTCGAGGATGCCCTCGACCTCGACGACCCCGACCGGCGGTGCCGCCGCCTCGACCGGAGGCTGGTCCATCGTGGCCGGGACGGTGCCGCGACGGACCAGCACCACGCCGCCCCGCTCGAGTTCGAGCGGGGTCAGTACGGCGAAGCCGGTCTGCCCGGGGTGTTCCTGGCCGCGCTGCAGGACCTCCTCGTGGGGCCGGAACGTCCCGCGGGCACGCACCCGGCGGTACTCGAGCGCTGCTTCGTCGACCGGTTCGTCGACCAGGTCGGCGAGGTCGAGTGCCGACGCCTCCAGGCGCTCCTCGAGCAACGCGTTGTTGGCGCGCACCTGAGCGAGGCGGTCCAGTTGCCATTGACCGAGGCCGATGCACACCACGACCACCGTCAGCACCAGCACGTGGCTGAGCAGCGCGGCCGGGCGCAGAAGATCCTTGAGCATCACAGGAGCGTATCGATGCGGCCACCCGGTCCCGTCGCCCGGTCGCGTGCGTACCGTGACGACCTGCCGCTGCCTCTTCACTCCCGCCCGAGGACACCACCGTGCACACCCTCCACCACCGCGACGGCCACCACGGCTGGGACCGGTCCCTGGCGCCACGCTTCGCGGTCGGCCCCGGCGACACCGTCGAACTCGTGCTCGCCGACTGTTTCGGCGGACAGCTCGGCCCCGACGCCACCGGCGCCGACGTGGCCGTACTCGACCTCGACCTGGCCAACCCGCTCACCGGCCCGGTGGCCGTCCGCGGCGCCGAACCGGGTGACGCGCTGCGCATCGAGATCCTCGACGTCGAGACCGGCCCGCTCGGCTGGACCACGCTGATCCCCGGTTTCGGGCTGCTCGCCGACCACTTCCCGCAACCGCACGCGATCGTGTCTCACGTCGCCGGCGGCCGGGTCGAGGTCGGCGACGGGTTGGCGCGCCTGCCTGCCCGGCCGTTCCTCGGCACGATCGGCGTGGCGCCGGCCGAGTCCGGTCCGCACAGCGTGATCCCGCCGCGCCGTGTCGGGGGCAACCTCGACTGCCGCGACATGGGCGCCGGCACGGTCCTGCTGCTGCCCGTCGAGGCGCCCGGTGCGTTGCTGTCGGTCGGTGATCCGCACGCGGCACAGGGTGACGGCGAGGTGTGCGGCACCGCGGTCGAGACGACGGCGACGGTGCGGCTGCGCATCGAGGTGGTCACCGGACAGGCACCGCCCGCGCCACAACTCGACCTACCGGCCCCGTCGCCGCGTCCCGAGGCGCCCCGACTGTTGACCACCGGCGTCGGGCCCGACCTCTACGCCGGCGCCCGCGACGCGACGCTGGCGATGATCGAGCGCCTCGACCGCGACCACGGCCTCGACCCCGCCGACGCGTATGCACTGTGCTCGATCGCCGCCGACCTGCGCATCATCGAGGTCGTCGACGCCCCCAACTGGGTCGTCGGGCTGGACTTCCCGCTCGCGGTACTCGTCTAACCGGCGCCGCCGACGCGGACGTCCCGAGCGCCCATGCGGGCGGCGTCGGCGGTGCGGTCGTCGGGCATGCGCTGCGACTCGACCTCGGCGGCGACGCGGGCGTCGTAGTGCTCGATCTCGCGGGCGATGTCGTCCTCGTCCCAGCCGTGCACCTCACCCATCAGCGGCGCGACGTCGCGTGCCGCGGTGAGCCCCCGGTCGAAGGTCTCGATCGAGATCCGGGTACGCCGGGTGAGCAGGTCGTCGAGGTGGAGCGCGCCCTCGTGGCTGGCCGCGTAGACCGCCTCGACCTTGAGGTAGTCCTCGGCCCCGTCGATCCGCTCACCGAGCTCGGGCCGGTCGGCGAGCAGGTCGAGCACTTCGGTGACCAGCGAGCCGTAGCGGCCGAGCAGGTGCTCGATGCGGCTGCCGTGCAGCCCGACCTCCTCGGCGAGTTGGTGGCGCCGGTTCCACAGCGCGTGCCAGCCCTGGGCGCCGAGCAGCGGGGTGCGGTCGGTGACGCTGCGCGCCACCCGCTGGGGCAGGTTGCGGGCCGCCGCGTCGACGGCGTCCTCGGCCATCACGCGATAGGTGGTGTACTTGCCTCCGGCGATCGTGAGCATGCCGGCGACGGTCTGGGTGACGGCGTGTTCGCGCGAGAGCTTGCTGGACGCCTCGGACTCGCCGTACAGCAGCGGCCGCAGGCCGGCCTGCACACCCTCGACGTCGGCGTGGGTCAGCGGCGTGCGCAGCACCTTGTTGACCCGGTCGAGCAGGTACTGGATGTCACGGGCCGACGCGGCCGGGTGGGCGAGGTCGAGGTCCCAGTCGGTGTCGGTCGTGCCGATCAGCCAGTGCCGGCCCCACGGGATCACGAACAGCACGCTGGTCTCGGTACGCAGGATAAGGCCGCTGTCGGCGTGGATGCGGTCCTTGGGCACCACGAGGTGGATGCCCTTCGACGCCCGCACGCGGATGCGCCCGCGGCCGGCCATCTCCTGGATCCGGTCGGCCCACACGCCGGTCGCGTTGATCACCTGGCGTCCACGCACCCGGATGTCCTCGCCGCCCTCCTGGTCCCGGGCCAGGACGCCGACCACCCGCTCGCCTTCGCGCAGCAGGTCGGTCACCCGGGTCGAGGTCAGGATCGTGGCACCGTGCGACGCCGCGGTGCGGGCCAACTCCATCGTGTGCCGTGCGTCGTCGACCTGCGCGTCCCAGTAGCGCACCGCGCCGGTCAGCGCATCGCCGCGCAGCGCCGGCACCAGGCGCATGGCCTGACGGCGGGTCAGGTGCTCGTGGCCGGGGAGGTGGCGCGCGCCGCCCAGCGTGTCGTAGAGCGTCACGCCGGCCGCGACGTAGACCCGTTCGGGGAAGCCGTGCCGCAGCGGGTACAGGAACGAGACCGGTCGTACGAGGTGGGGGGCGAGGTCGGCCAGCAGGAGACTGCGTTCGCGCAGTGCCTCGCGGACGAGGCCGAAGTTGAACTGTTCGAGGTAGCGCAGCCCGCCGTGGATCAGCTTCGACGAGCGGCTCGAGGTCCCGGCGGCCAGGTCTCGTTGTTCGACCAGCGCCACCGAAAGACCGCGCGTGGCGGCGTCGAGCGCGATGCCGGCGCCGGTGACACCACCGCCGATGACCACCAGATCGAAGGTCTGCGACCGCAGCCGATCGAGGTCGGCGCGACGGCGCGCGGGCGAGAGGGCGGCTGGCTCCACGAAGACCTCGAGAGCGGGGAGGGACCGGGCCGCTCAGCGTAGGTCACCGCCGGATCGTGGCCGTGCGCCGCCGGTCACCGCCACCGGTCGAATGCGAGCGATCGGGCCGTGCGGGGCGTGCCCGCCCGCGCCTCGAGCATGGCGCGTCGACCCTCGGGCGTTCGCGTGTAGAGCAACTCGCCACCACCGACGTAGCGGTGCCACGCGGCGGCGAACGCGTCGGCTCGCGCGCGGTTGACCGCCAGCACATCGGGCAGCGGGTGGTGGCTGTCGCGCCCGATCCGTGCCCGCACGACCGCGCGGATCGGGCGCCACAGCATCGTCAGGGGCAACGAAGGCAGACGGTCGTCGGTGCGGCGCACGAGGTAGCGCTGGTCGACGACGGGTGCGAAGACCTGGCGGAACGCCGTCACGAACGTGGCCGCGTCGTCCTCGGACGCGTAGTCGAGCGTGACCTCGAGGCGGTCGTCGTCGTGGGCGACCACCCGGATCCACTCGGACTGCAGGTGCATGGAGACCAGCCCGGCGTCGCGCAGGCCGACCAGGACCGCCCGGCCGACGTCGCGCAGGATCGCGTCGGGAGGCTGGTCGACGAACAGTGCCCGCCACAGCACCAGCACGTCGCGACGGTTGACCAGCAGCAGCGCGAGTACGCCGATGAGTGCGCCGACGGCACCGACGGCCAGCAGCACGCCCCAACCCGCTTCCGCGGCGCCGGTGCGGGCTGCGCCGCCGACGCCGACGGCAGCACCCGACAGCACGGCGGCACCGACCCTGGCGAACAGGGCGCGCAGCGTGTCGCGGACGGTGTGCACGGTCCGGATCCGGGCGTCGGTGACGTCGATGACGGTGGCGTGCGTGACGAAGTTGTCGTAGTCGCCGCCGATGTCCCACAGTTCGTACGAGCCGGGCCGGTCGCCGATCGCGCGCAGGCTGACGGAGGTGTGCGCCTCGAAGTCGATGGCCGCGAGCGGGTAGGCGGCCAGTTGCCAGGCCAGCAGCGTCGACACGTGACCGACCCCACGCACGATCTGTCCCGGCCGCGAGACTCCCCGGTCGGCCGAGCGGGCCGCGGCCTCGCCGAAGACGAGCGGCCGCGGGCTCGTGCGTAGCCGGTCGGTGAGCCCGACCGGCGGTGTGACGCCCCACGTGCGCTGGTGCCGGCGGACCAGGCGGGACAGGTCGCCGTCGCCACGCGGATGGTCGGCGGCGACGCAGACCACGTCCCAGTTGTGCGCCACCTTGTCGGGCCATGCCGGGTCGAGGCGGATCGACCGTCCCCGCAACTGCTGCACGCCCGTCGAGGTCGTGACGGCCGTCAGGTCGATCAGCGTGTTGAGTGCGAGGGAGTCCCAACCCTCACCGAACAGCCCCCGGGTGCCGACCAGGCAGCGCGTCGCACCCGACTCGAACACCTCGGTGACGAGCCGGACGTAGGTCGCCGGCAACCACCCGGCGCCCGACCCCACGATCTCGAGCACCTGGGGATGCCCGGTCGGCTGATAGCTGCACCGTGCACGGATCCCGTCCAGCTCGAGCTGTGCGTTGAAGGCGGCCAGCAGGTCGTCGCCGTGGTCGGCGTCGACGAGCACGCTCGTTCCCGTGACCAGCATCGGGTCGAGGGCCTCGGTGTCCGGGTCGTCGATCAGCGCATGGAACGCCCGGCTCGCCGAGCCGGCATCGTCCGCGAGCGCGCCGTCCGCAGCGGGAACGGCCGAGCGGCCCTGCCGCAGCCCCCGTTCGGTCAGGCTCAGGCCGAACCCCCGCAGTGCCCGTCGCAGGTCGGCGACCCGGGCGTGGTCGCCCGGGTCGTCCGAGAGCGCCAGCACGTCCAGGGCGAACCGCTCGACGAGCACCAGGCGGTCGTCGAAGGTCACCGGCTCGGCGGCCTCGTGGGGGACCGGGACACCTGGCGGCCAGCGTCCGTCGCTGCGCACCAGCCTCGCCTGGGCGGTGCCCAGCGTCGGCGAGGCGAGCAGGTGGTCGGCGAGGCGCCCCGTGGGGTCGTCGCCACCGAAGCAGGCCTGCGCGGCCCAGTCGTGGAGCCGAACCTCGTCGAGTACCGGTGTCACGGCCGCGGCGAAGGCATCGTCCATGCGCCGGAGCAGACGGCGTTCCGGCGGTGTCGGCGCGACGAAGTACACCAGGTCCCGCCACGGGGCGAGGTCACCCTCGCGGACCACGGCCGGGGTCGGCACCTCGAAGTCGACCTCGCCGAGCAGGGCGTCGTAGTTGGCGAAGGAGACCGCGTCGTCGGGATCGGGAGGGGTCGCGGTGAGACCGACCACGGTGGCGTCGGGCAGGCGGTCGAGCAGCGCGCGGACCACGAGCGCCCAGTGGTCGAGCAGGTGGTGGCACTCGTCGAGCACCACGGTGCGCACCCCGAGCGCCACGAGGTCGTCGACGAGGGCGAGGGCGTTGTCGTGCAGCACGGCGCGCACGTCCCCGCCCTGGTCGATGAGGCGGCGCCGCAGGTTGCGGCTGCGCCGCCGGAGCTGGCGTCGATGACGGTCGGGGTTGGCGGCCCGCATCTGCTCGATCCGGGCGTCCGCGGCCACCTCGTCGGCGACCTGGCCGTCCACGACGAGCTGTTCCCGCCATGCCCGGAGCGCCTGGGCCTCGAGTCGGTCGTCGACGGCGGCCTGCGTGGCGATCCGCTGGTAGGTGAACACGTTGATGGTCGAGAGCGTCGCGGGGTCGGTCGAGCACGTCTGCCGTGCCAGGTCGGGGTCGTCGGTGAACAGCGACACCTTGTCGACCCACTGCGCCGCGATCGTCGTCGTCGGGGCGAAGACGACGGCGGGCCCGCCACCACGGCGGACCATCTCCAGCCCGACGATCGTCTTGCCCGAGCCCGGTGGCGAGACCAGGTGGTAGCGCGCGGTCACCAGTTGCTCGATGCGCGACAGCATCAGCCGCTGGTAGGTCCGCCACGGGTGCACGAACGCGAGGCGGCTGAGGCGTTCGGCGTGGACGTCCATGGCGCCGGGACTCTAGGCGTCTACCGTGCCGCCGATCGGCGACCCGCCGCGAGCGACGATCGTCAGGACTGCCACGTGCACACCCACCCCTACGGACCGTCCCGGGACCAGGTCGCCGACCTGTGGCTGCCCGACGGGGACGTGCCGGACACCGGGTGGCCGGTCGTCGTGCTGGTCCACGGCGGGTTCTGGCGCCATCAGTACGTGCGCGAGCTGACCGAGCCGTTGGCCCTGGATCTGACCCGCCGCGGGTTCGCGGCGTACAACCTCGAGTACCGCCGGGTTCCGCCTCCCGACGAGGTCGTCGACGCGGCGGACCGGGGAGGTTGGCCGGCGACGCTCACCGACCTGGCCGCCGGGATCGACGCACTGCTCGACATCGAGGCACCGATCGACCTGTCACGCGTCGCGGTCGTCGGCCACTCCGCAGGCGGCCACCTCGCGCTGTGGGCCGCTGGACGGAGCCGGCTGCCCGTCGGCGCCGTCGGCGCGTCGCCTCGGCTGCGACCGGCACTCGTGGTCGGCCTGGCGCCGGTCGCCGACCTGCGCGCCGGTGAACGCGAGGGCATGGGTGGCGGCGCGATGGCTGCGCTGCTCGGGGGTGGGTCCGACGAGGTGCCCGAACGCTGGGAGGTCGTCGACCCGGTCGGACTGGTCGGGCACGGTGTGCCGGTGCTGCTCGTCCACGGCGACGACGACGAGTCCGTGCCGCCGTCGCAGTCGCAGTCCTACGCCGACGCGGTCCGCGCCGTGGGTGACGAGGTCGAGGTGCTTACCGGACCGGCCGGGCACATGGACGTCATCGACCCCGACGAGCCGCTGTGGCAGCGCACGGCTGCCTGGCTCTCCCAGCGCTTCGAGGTCCCGACCTAGCCGGTGATCTCGCCGGCGATGACGGTGACCGCCTGCCCGCCGACGAGGACGCGGTCGCCCTCGACCCGGACCCGCACATGCCCGCCGCGACGTGACACCTGCCGCGCCACCAGTGTGTGACGGCCGAGTTCGGAAGCCCACCACGGGCCGAGCGTCGCGTGGGCGGAGCCGGTGACCGGGTCCTCGGGCACACCCAGCGCGGGCGCGAAGTAACGCGAGACGAAGTCGCCGTCCCCGTCGGCCGGGGCCGTCACGATCAGGCCGCCCGAGCCCAGGGCGGCAACCTCGGCCAGGTCGGGTGCGAGGTCGCGGACCGCGGCTTCCTCGGGCAGCAGGACCACGTCGTTGGTCTGGCCCGTGCCGGTGTCCGTCGCACCGGCGTTGCCGGCGGTCCGGCCGAGGTAGCGCGCCCCGACGATCCCGGCTCGGTCGGCTCCGGGAGAGATGCCCAACGCCGGCCCGAGACGTGCGGGGGCGGGATGGTCGCCGACGACGGGCCAGGCGGGAAGGTCCAGCATGATCTGCCCGTCCTCCATCTCGGCGGTCAGCACGCCGACCCGGGTGTGGAACCGCAGCGTCGCGTCGGGTGCGGCCAGGCCGTCCTGCCACAACACGTGGGCGGTCGCGAGCGTCGCATGACCGCACAGGTCGACCTCCACGGTCGGGGTGAACCAGCGCAACTGCCAGTCCTCGGGCGCCTCGGTGTCCGCCACGACGAACGCCGTCTCGGACGCGTTCACCTCGGCGGCCACCGACCGCATCCACTCGACGGGCCGGGGCCGCTCGAGCAGCACGACACCGGCCGGGTTGCCGGCGAACGGCGTGGCGGTGAACGCGTCCACCAGTCGGAAGGGGGGCATCGACATCGGCTCCTCGGTCGCGTACGGCGCGGTCACCATCGAACTCAGTATCGTCGAAGGGCCTGGCCGTCCGGACAGTGCCCGAGGGTTGAGGGTGGCCGTCCCGGGCGACACGCTCGCAGCCACGACGCGGCCAGACCGAACACGGCCGCACCGGACCGGGCAGCGTCGGTCACCCCTCGTGGCGGTGGCGCGTGCGCTGCATGCCGAAGGGACACCCACCACAATGTGCGGCTTCAGCGGAGAACTGCGATTCGACGGGGCGACGCCGGATGTCGGTGCCGTCTACCGGATGACGGGCCGGATGATCTCGCGCGGCCCCGACAGCGAGGGCATCTGGTCGGCGGGGCCGATCGCCATGGGCCACCGGCGCCTGTCGATCATCGACCTGTCCTCGTGCGGCAACCAGCCCATGCACGACGCGGCGCTCGGTCTCACGCTGGTCTTCAACGGCTGCATCTACAACTACCAGCCGCTGCGCGAGGAGTTGCAGCAGGCCGGGTACGAGTTCTTCTCGACCTCGGACACCGAGGTCGTGATGAAGGCCTACCACGCCTGGGGCGACCGCTTCGTCGACCGCCTGCAGGGCATGTTCGCGTTCGTCATCCACGAGCGCGGCACCGGCCGCACCTTCCTCGGCCGGGACCGCTTCGGTATCAAGCCGCTCTACGTCGTCGACGAACCGTCGCGCCTGCGCTTCGCGTCGAGCCTGCCCGCGCTGGTCGAGGGCGGCGACATCGACAC
Organism: Actinomycetota bacterium; assembly: GCA_018335555.1. Lineage (GTDB taxonomy): Bacteria > Actinomycetota > Nitriliruptoria > Nitriliruptorales > Nitriliruptoraceae > Egicoccus. The sequence continues at coordinate 9,088 of JAGXST010000327.1, forward strand.
CTCCATCGACCCGGTCGCGCTGCACCACTACCTGACCTTCCACTCGGTCGTGCCGGCACCCCACACCATCCTCAACGGGGTCAAGAAGGTGCCGCCGGCCACCACGATCGCGATCGAGGCCGACGGCTCGCGCGAGGTGACCGAGTACTGGCGGCCAGACTTCACCCGCGATCCCGACCGCGCCGACTGGAGCGCCCGCGACTGGGAGGACGCCACCCTCGATGCGCTGCGCAAGGCGGTGCAGTGGCGCCTCGTCGCCGACGTGCCGGTTGGTGTGCTGCTGTCCGGCGGGCTCGACTCGTCGCTGGTCGTGGGCCTGCTCGCCGAGGCCGGCCAGACCGGGCTGAACACCTTCTCGATCGGGTTCGAGTCGTTCGGTGGCGAGGAGGGCGACGAGTTCAAGTACTCCGACGTCATCGCCGAGCACTTCGAGACCAACCACCACCGCCTGCGCATCGACACCGAACGCATGCTCCCGGCCCTCACCCAGGCCATCCACGCCATGAGCGAGCCGATGGTCAGCCACGACGCCGTCGCGTTCTACCTGCTGTCGCAGGAGGTCAGCCAGCACGTCAAGGTGGTGCAGTCGGGCCAGGGCGCCGACGAGGTGTTCGCCGGCTACCACTGGTACCCGCCGATGCAGGCGCTCAACGACGAACTGGGCGAGTCGGACCGCCAGCGCCTCGTCGCCGCCGCCGTCGACCGCTATGCCCAGGCCTTCTTCGACCGGCCGCACGCCGAGATGGCCGACCTCGTCGGAGCCGACTACCACCTCGACGAGGACGTCTCGCGGGCCCTGGTCGCCGCCCACTTCACCGAGCCCGGGGCCCAGACCGCGACCGACATGGCGTTGCGTCTCGACTCGCAGATCATGCTCGTCGACGACCCGGTCAAGCGCGTCGACAACATGACCATGGCCTGGGGGCTCGAGGCCCGCGTGCCGTTCCTCGACCACGAGGTGCTCGAGATCGCGGCCCGGATCCCGCCGGAGCTCAAGCTCGCGCAGGAGGGCAAGGGCGTGCTCAAGGAAGCCGCCCGGCGGGTGATTCCGAACGAGGTCATCGACCGGCCGAAGGGCTATTTCCCCGTCCCCGCCCTCAAGTACCTGCAGGGCCCCTACCTCGACCTGGTCCGCGACGCGCTCACCGC
>JAGXST010000328.1 GCA_018335555.1 Actinomycetota bacterium
CCGGCACAGGCAGCCTTGTACGACATCGCCCGCGACAGGCGCAGGACGTCGGTGAGTGCCTCGTCCTCCGAGGCGTACGGATAGAAACGTGTGCCGCCGAGCGCGGGTCCGAGGCGGGTCGAGTGCAACGCGATGATGCACTTCAGGCCGGTCTCGTCGTCGCTGCCGAAGACCACCTGCTCGTGGCCCTTGAAGCGGGCGAAGGGTCCCTTCACCATGTGCTCCTCCTTGTGTGTGGCCGGCCTGGCGTTCGGGACGGTCGGTCCCGTTCTCCCGGTCGAGCCTCTCCCTGATGTGGCGGTCCGGCACGGGTCGCGCGCCAGCCATGCGGTCAGCCTAACGGTGGGTGCCGCAGGGGCGTGGGGTCGGTCCGCTACGTTCGACGCCATGGTCCCGGTCGCACAGCTACGGGTGTTCACCCCGCTCGACGCGTTCCCGCCACGCGAACGCGAGCGCTGGTCTGCCTACGTGGCCGAGGGACGCGGGCTCAACCGCCGCGAGGTGGCGCTTGCCGAGGCCGGCGCGACCGCCGCCCGGTTGCTGAAGGGCCGGGCCCCCCTCGGCCGGGACACGCTGCTCGGTGGTGATGCCGCGCTGGTCCGCCGCGCCGGCAACCGCGTGCTGCTGTGTCCGCTGCAGCTCGACCTGAGGGCGGCGATGGCGTTGGCGGCGTTCCGCCGGACGGTGCCCGACGGGGTGATCGACGTGTTCGTCCCCGATCACCGCACGCTCGACCGGCTCGAGGAGATGTCGGCGTCCGGTCGCGTCCCGCACATCCTCGACGAGCCGTGGGCGGTGCCGCTGCACTGGTTCGTGGCGTTCGACCCGAGCGAGCGGCGCTACGTCGATCCGCCCGAGGGGGCAGGACCCCGGGTGACCTACCTGACCACGGTCGACCAGGCGGCGGATCGCTTCGAGCGGGCCATCGAGGTCGTCGAGGCCACGGTCGAGGACGGTGAGGACGTCCTCGCCGCCCTCGCCGGCGTCGCGGCCTGGCTCGACGCGTTCGATCCCGCGTCCCTGCTCGAGCTGGACTACGGCGCAGTGGCAGGGCTGCTCGGCCGCGAGGAGTTGCACGCCGACCAGACCTGCGCCGAGGTGTGGCAGGCCATCGACGCGCTGTCGCAGGGCGACCTGCTGGGCGCTGCGGCCTACTACGGCGTGGCACGCTCCCGCTGGACGCATCGTCGTGCGAAGCAGCACGCGAGCTGATTGGTGCGAAGCAGCACGCGAGCTGATTGGTGCGAAACAGCACGCGAGCTGATTGGTGCGAAGCAGCACGCGAGCTGATCCAAGCGGACATCGGGAGCGCGGCCTACTAGCGTTCGCCTCCAAGACGACGGCACGGGGTGGGGAAGGACGGGATCGTGGAGGTTGGCGACGCCACGCGTCAGGACGCCTGGCTGACGCCGGGGGAGGTCGCCAGGCTGTTCGGGGTCGACCCGAAGACGGTCACGCGCTGGGCGGCCGCCGGCAAGCTCTCCCCGCAGCGCACGCTCGGCGGCCACCGGCGGTACCGGGCCGACGAGGTCCATGCCCTGCTCGAGGAACTGGGGCCGCAACCGGCCTGAGCGTCGGCCGGGTCCCCTGTCTCGCTCGCTTCGCTCGCGCCAGAGTTCGGCCGGGTCCCCTGTCTTGCTCGCTTCGCTCGCTCGTTGCCCCCCGGCCTACGCACTGAGGGCGTGGCTCAGGACCTCGGCGGTGACGTTGCCGCCCGACAGGATCACGCCGACCCGCTTGCCGCGCAGTTCGGGCAGCGTGCCGGCCAGGAGGGCGCCGAGCGCGCTCGCTCCCGACGGCTCGACGACCTGCTTCATCCGGGCGGCGAGCAGGCGCATCGCCTGGAGGGCGTCCTCGTCCGAGGCACCCTCGACCCGGACGTCATGGGCCTGCAGCACGGCCAGGTTGTGGGCACCGATCTCGGGGGTCTGCTGTCCGTCGAGCAGCGTGCGTGGGACCTCGACCTGCACGACCGCGCCCGCGGCCAGGGCGTCTCGGGCCGCCCGGCGGCCGGCCGGCTCGACCCCGATCACGAGCGCGTCGGCGCGGCGGCCATGCACCGCGACCGCGGTGCCGGCCAGCAGCCCACCCCCACCGATCGGTGCGACGACGGCGTCGAGGTCGGGGATCTCCTCGAGCAGTTCGAGGGCGGCGGTCCCCTGGCCGGCGATGACATCCACGTGGTCGTAGGGCGGGATCAGCGTCGCGCCCGTGTCGGCGGCGATCGACTCGCCGATCGCGCGCCGGTCCTGCGTGTAGCGGTCGTAGGTGACGACCTCGGCGCCGTAACCGCGGGTGGCCTCGACCTTGACCGGCGGGGCGTCGAGCGGCATCACGATGGTGGCGCGCACGTCGTGGAGGCGCGCGGCCAGGGCGACGGCCTGTGCGTGGTTGCCGGAGGAGAACGCCACGACGCCGGCGGCACGGACGTCGGGGTCGAGCGACGCCACGGCGTTGTAGGCCCCGCGGAACTTGAACGCGCCGATCCGTTGGAGGTGTTCGGCCTTGCAGAACACCTGCGCACCACAGGCCGCGTCGAGCGTCGACGACGTCAGGACCGGGGTGCGATGGGCGACATCACGCAACCGTTCGGCGGCACGGACGACGTCATCGAAGACGACCGCAGGCCCGTCGGCTGCGGGCACGGTCACGACAGGAACGCCAACTCGTCGCGGATCTGGTCTGCGACGGCGCGGCTGGTGGCGGATTGGACGGTGCGCAACCGGTGGCGACGTTCGTGTTCCTCACCGGCACGCACCCACTCGGTGGCCTCGACCTTGAGTTGCCGATCGGCGAACTCGACCAGGTCGGGACGGTCGACGTAGCGGGCGAGGTCGCGCAGGTCACCGAGGGTGCGCAGCCGCTCTTCGGGTTCCTCGTCGGTGGCGTAGGCGTCGATGATCATCGCGGGCGCGTCGGGGTCCTCGTCGAGACACATCGCGGCGGCGTGCATGGCGAGGTTGAGTTGCCGCTCGTGGTGGGCGGCGCGGATCAGCGGTGCCAGTTTCGCGGCCCGCTCGGGTCCTGCCGCCTCCTTCTCGAGGGCGGTCATCTCCTTCGTCAACTCGCGGGCGCGCTGGTCCGGCGCGACCGGCTTGAACTGCGCGTTGACCATCGCAGGTCCCCTGTTCGACGTGGCGGCAAGGCACCGTCCCGGCCGCCTCGTCCACCGCCGGCGAGCCTACTGCCGACACACCGTCGGCGGTCACCTCGCGGTCGTCGTGTTCGACGTTCGCCCGGCCCGGTCAGCCGGTGGGGTCGCAGATCGCCCGGGTCTCCTCGCGAAGGCGGTCGGCCGCGGCGACGACCGCAGGGTCCTGCATGGCGCTGCGGTCGCCGTCACGGACGGCTTCGGCCGCGTCGGCGAGGGTCCGGGCGTCACCGCGGAGCTCTTCCGGCGCCTGGGCCGCCGCTTCCTGGGCGGCCTCTGCGGCGGTCTGGACGTTGCCCTCCTCGAGCGCGCTCGCGGCCCGGGTGACGCTGAGGCAGAACCGTGCCCGGTCGGTCAACTCCTGCGCCGAGTCGCGGACGCCGTCGACACGTTCCTGCACGTCCGAGCAGGCCCCGCTCAGCGCGAGCAGGACCAGCAACGGGACCATCCGGGAGGTGCGCACGGCGCAAAGCGTAGCCCCGCCTGCCGCTACGCACCGTGGCCGTCGGCCGTCGGCCGGACGTGGCAGGGCAGCAATGACCGGGAGCCATTACCGTGACCGGTCCAGACCACTCCTTCTAGGGAGCTCACCCCGTGCCCGAGATGCGAGAGCAGCAGCAGTTCGCCGCCAACCCGATCATCACCGACGGCCTGCCGGCGCAGTACCCCGACATCGACGAGACCGAGACGGCCGAATGGCTCGAGTCCTTCGACGCCGTGGTCGAGGCCAACGGCAAGGCGCGCGGCCGCTACCTGCTGCTCAAGGTGCTCGAGCGGGCCAGGCAACGAAACATCGGCATCCCGTCGCTGACCACGACGGACTACATCAACACCATCCCTCCCGAGCGCGAGCCCCGCTTCCCCGGTGACGAGACGATCGAGCGCAAGATCCGGCGCTTCATCCGCTGGAACGCCGCCGTGATGGTCCACCGCACCAACGTCGAACGCGGGACCGGCGGCCACATCGGCAGCTACGCCTCGGCTGCGTCGCTCTACGAGGTCGGCTTCAACCACTTCTTCCGCGGCAAGGACCACCCCGGGGGCGGTGACCAGGTCTTCTTCCAGGGGCACGCCTCGCCCGGCATCTACGCCCGCGCCTTCCTCGAAGGTCGCCTCGACGAGGCCCGCCTCGACCGCTTCCGCCAGGAGGTCGAACCCGGCGGCCTGTCGAGCTATCCGCACCCGCGGCTGATGCCCGACTTCTGGGAGTTCCCCACGGTGTCGATGGGGCTCGGCCCGCTCAATGCGATCTACCAGGCCCGCTTCAACCGCTACCTCGAGCACCGTGGATTCAAGGACACCTCCGACCAGCGGGTCTGGTTCTTCGGCGGCGACGGCGAGACCGCCGAGCCCGAGTCGCTGGGCGCACTCGCGGTTGCCAGCCGCGAGGCGCTCGACAACCTCACCTTCGTCATCAACTGCAACCTGCAGCAGTTGGACGGTCCGGTGCGCGGCAACGGCAAGATCATCCAGGAACTCGAGGGCGTGTTCCGCGGTGCCGGCTGGAACGTCATCAAGGTGGTCTGGGGCCGCGACTGGGACGACCTGCTCGCCCGTGACGTCGACGGCGTGCTCATCAACCGCATGAACGAGGTTCCCGACGGGCAGTTCCAGACCTACACCGCCAAGCCCGGCGACTACATCCGCGAGGACTTCTTCGGCGCCGACCCGCGCCTACGCAGGCTGGTCGAGGACCTCTCGGACGAACAGATCACCAAGCTCTCGCGCGGTGGGCACGACTACCGCAAGGTGTACGCCGCGTTCAAGGCGGCCACCGAGACGACCGGCGCCCCGACGGTGATCCTCGCCCAGACGATCAAGGGGTGGACGCTCGGTCCCGACTTCGAGGCGCGTAACGCGGTCCACCAGATGAAGAAGTTGTCCTCGGACGCGCTCAAGTCGTTCCGCGACCGCCTCGAACTCGATGTCGGCGACGAGGAACTCGAGGGAGACCTTCCTCCCTACGCCCACCCGGGCGAGGGTTCCGAGGAGCTCGAGTACCTGCTCGAGCGGCGCAAGGCCCTCGGCGGCTTCGTGCCGGAGCGGCGGGTGGCGTTCCAGGTGCCCGAACTGCCCGGCAAGGACGCGTTCGCGCCGCTCAAGGAAGGTTCGGGCAAGCAGGAGGTCGCCACGACGATGGCGCTCGTGCGGGTCTTCAAGGACCTGCTGCGCGACAAGAACATCGGCAAGCGGATCGTGCCGATCATCCCCGACGAAGCCCGCACCTTCGGCATGGACTCGTGGTTCCCGACGGCGAAGATCTACGACCGGCTGGGCCAGACCTACGAGCCCGTCGACCGCGATCTGCTGCTGAGCTACAAGCAGGCCAAGGACGGCCAGATCATCCACGAGGGGATCACCGAGGCCGGCTCGGTCGGCACCTTCCACGCGGCCGGGACCAGCTATGCCACGCACGGCGAGCCGATGATCCCGCTCTACATCTTCTACTCGATGTTCGGTTTCCAGCGCACGGCCGACTCGATCTGGTCGGCCGGCGACCAGCGCGCCCGCGGGTTCCTGATCGGCGCGACGGCCGGCGGCACGACGCTCAACGGCGAGGGCCTGCAGCACCAGGACCGCCACTCGCTGCTGATCGCCCAGTCCAACCCGGCCATCGAGGCCTACGACCCCTCGTTCGCCTACGAACTGGCGGTGCTCGTCGAGGACGGCCTGCGGCGGATGTACGGCGAACGGGAGCCGGACGCGGTGGGCCCCGGGGGGGAGTCCGGCGGTGACGGCTCGGCGGGCGAGGACGTCATCTACTACCTGACGGTCTACAACGAGCCGGTGGTGCAGCCGGCCATGCCCGACCACGTCGACGACCAGCAGATCATCGACGGGCTGTACCGCTTCAAGGAGGGCGAGAAGGGCGAGCACACGGCCCACATCCTCGCCTCCGGCACGATCACCAACGAGGCGCTCAAGGCGCAGCAGTTGCTGAGCGAGGACTGGGACGTGCGGGCCGACGTGTGGTCGGCGCCGGGCTGGAACCGCCTGCTGCGCGACGGGTTCGCCGTCGAGTCGTGGAACCGGACCAACCCGGAGTCGCAACCGCGCGTGCCACTCGTGACCCGCATCCTCGAGGACACCGACGGCCCGTACGTCGCCGTGTCCGACTGGATGCGGGCGACGCCGTACCAGATCGCTGACTGGATCCCCGGCCCCTTCGCGGTGCTCGGCACCGACGGTTTCGGGCGTTCCGACACCCGCGACGCGCTGCGCAAGTTCCACCGCATCGATGCGCCCTCGATCGCCTACTGCGTGCTGGCCGAACTGGTGAAGCTCGGCAAGCTCGACGCGGCGGTCCTGACCAAGGCGATCGAGCAGTACGAACTGTCGTTCGACCGCGTGCCGTTCTTCGGCCAACCCGGCGACAACGAGGACATCACGCACTGACCCCACAGCCGGCCGTCTAGCGTTGCCGGTCGGCAGACACCAACCACCGACATCCCAGGAGTGAGCATGGCGACGACCCGGACGTCCACGGCACAGTGGCAGGGCGACCTGCCCAGCGGCAGCGGCGAGGTGTCCCTCGGCAGCGGCCGCTACACCGGCCCGTACACCTTCGTCTCCCGCTTCGAGTCCGGCGAGGGCGGCACCAACCCCGAGGAGTTGATCGCGGCGGCGCACGCGTCGTGCTACTCGATGGCGCTGTCCAACATGTTGGCCAAGGAGGGCAACCCGCCCGAGTCCGTGCGCACCGAGGCCGACGTCGTGCTCGACACCGTCGACGGCAAGCCGACCGTGGTGCGCATCGACCTCAAGACCGTCGGCAAGGTGCCCGGCATCGACGCCGACGCGTTCCGCGCCACGGCCGAGGCCGCCAAGGACGGCTGCCCGATCAGCCGCCTGCTGGCGGGCGGCAGCGCCGAGATCACCCTCGACGTGACCTTCGAGAGCTGAGCCGTACCGCACCCGACGCGCCGTCGGCGCACGCTTGCCGCGTGCCCGGCGGCGCATCCTGCGTCGGCGCCGCCCGCGTGCGCTAGAACCTGCGCAGCAACGACGAGCCGGTAGCTCGAACCAGGTGGACACGTGGCGGAACTGACCTACTTCTACGGAACGATGAACTGCGGCAAGTCCACCCTGGCGCTGCAGATCCACCACAACGCGGTCGCCGCCGGCAAGCACTGCCTGTTGTTCACCAAGCACGACCGCGGCGGCGGCCGCATCACCTCGCGCATCGGGCTCGCCCAGGACGCCGTCGTGGTGACCGACGCCCTCGACCTCGCCGCCTACGTCTCGTCGGTGACCTCGGGCGGTCACGCGGTGGACGTGGTGATCTGCGACGAGGCCCAGTTCTACACGCCGGAGCAGATCGGGCAGCTCGCATGGCTGGTCGACGAACTCGAGGTCGACGTGCAGGCGTTCGGGTTGTTGACCGACTTCACCACGCATCTGTTCCCCGGGTCGCAGCGGCTGCTCGAACTGGCCGACCGGCGCCAGGAACTGCAGGTCGAGGCGCGCTGCTGGTGCGGCGAGCGCGGCACCCACAACGCCCGCACCGTCGGGGG
>JAGXST010000329.1 GCA_018335555.1 Actinomycetota bacterium
CCCGCCTCGAGCGCGGTCATGGCGGCTGCATCGAAGCCGGCGGGTTGGGGATCGGACCCGTGCTGACCGTCGAGTTGCAACGCGAGCTCGCCGGCCGCCACGATCGCCACGGTGCGCTCGGTCGCCTCGGCGGCTCCGACGATGCCGGCGGCGATCGCCTCGAGCGCGTCGATGCCGGCGCCGCGGGGCACCGTGACCGGCATCGTGCACGCACGGGGCTGCACCGCGGTCACCAGCAGTGCGAGCACGCCGAGCGGACCGACGAGGAAGTCGTCGCGCACACGGGGGAACTGCCCGCGTGCGACCAGCGCCGCCAAGAGGTGCTCGTCGTTGTGCAGTTGCGCACGGACCTCGGGCTGCTCGCCGTCGAACAGCGTCACGGCCGATGCGTCGTGCACCAGCGCCTCGTCACCTGCGGCGAGCAGGACGAACGAGTCCACCGGCGGCAGCGCCGTCAACGCGCGGTCGACCGCCGCACGCAGCGTCCGGATGCCGGCGTCGTCGGGGTGGAGGAACAGGCCCGTCGCTGTCGGCAGGACTGCCCGGCCGGTGATCGTCACCGGCGGGCCGGCGCGGCGAGCACGGGCAACTGCAGCCCGGCGGCGCCCGGCGTCGGCGCCGCATCCGCGGGCATGCCGTGGGTCTCGCCGCGGGACATCGCCTCGCCCGCGGCGCGGCCCGCTGCCGTGCGACGCACCACGGTGGCCGCGGAGGCGAGTGCGTAGTTGGCCGTGGCGTCGGTGACCTCGACGGACACGAGGTCGCCGGGCGCGAACACGGGTGCGACCCCGTCGCCGACGGCAGGGGCCGGGAAGTGCACGAGGTGGTTGCCGCGCGTCCGGCCCGACCAGCGGCTCGGGTCGGTCTTCGAGGGTGACTCGACGAGCAGTTCCTGGGTGGTGCCGAGCAGACGCTGATGGCCGGCCAGCGACTGGGCCCGTGTGAGGGTTTCGAGTCGGCCGTAGCGTTCACGCACCACCTCGGCAGGCACGAACTCGTCGACGAGGGCGGCGGCCGGGGTGCCCGGTCGCGGGGAGTACTGGAACGTGAAGGCCTGGTCGAACCCGACCTGCGCCACGACGTCGAGGGTGGCCTGGAAGTCCTCGTCGGTCTCGCCCGGGAACCCGACGATGATGTCGGTGGTCAGCGCCGCGTCGGGCATCAGCGCCCGGGTCTTGTCGATCAGCGCGAGGTAGCGGCGCGAGCGGTACGAGCGGCGCATCAGGCGCAGCACCCGGTCCGAGCCGGACTGCAGCGGCAGGTGCAGGTGGTGGCAGACGTTGGGTGTCTCCGCCATCGCGTGCAGCACCTCGTCGCTGAAGTCGCGCGGATGGGGCGAGGTGAACCGGACCCGTTCCAGACCCTCGACCCGGCCGAGTTCGCGCAGCAGATCGGCGAACTGCGACGCACCGGCGAGGTCGCGGCCGTAGGAGTTGACGTTCTGCCCGAGCAGGGTGACCTCGACGACGTCGTCGGCGACCAGTGACCGCACCTCGGCGACGATCTCGCCGATGCGGCGGGAACGCTCGGGACCGCGCAGGCTCGGCACGATGCAGAACGTGCAACTGTTGTTGCACCCGACCGCGATCGACACCCACGCGTGATGGCGCACCGAGCGCTTGGCCGGCAGCGCCGAGGGGAAGGTCTCGAGCTGTTCGATCAGTTCGACCACGGGGATGGCGGCGGAGTCGGCCTGGGCGAGCAACTGCGGCAGGTCGGCCAGGTTGTGGGTGCCGTAGACCACGTCGACCCACGGCGCCTTCTCGGCGACGGTGGCGCCGTCCTTCTGCGCGAGGCAGCCGCCGACGACGATGGTGAGGTCGTGGCCCTCGCGGCGCCGTTCGTCCTTCAGCCCCTTGAGGTGGCCGAGCGTGCCGTACAGGCGGTTGTCGGCGTTCTCGCGCACGGCGCAGGTGTTGAGCAGGACGAGGTCGGCCGTCGACTCGTCGGGCGCACGGCGGTAGCCCAGCGTCTCGAGCATGCCGGCGGCACGACCGGAGTCGTGCTCGTTCATCTGGCATCCGAAGGTGCGGATGTAGTAGCTGCGCGACACGTGCGTCCGACCTCGAGGTGGATGACGGCATGGCGTCGCCGCGACCGTTGCGGCGCCCTGGCGCGGATGGTGCCCTACGTGGCCGCCCGACGCGAGTCGTGCCGTCCGGACGCGCGGGTCAGGGGGCGCCGTCGCCGCCGTCGCGGGCGGTGGTCAGGCGCTTTCGGTCCTGGTGGTGTTCGCGCTGGCCCTCGTCACGGTAGGTCCCGCGCCCACTGGCGACGAGGCCGACCAGCAGGATCCCGGGTACCGCGGCGCCGACGACGTCACCGGGCACCGTCACGAGGAAGACGACCAGCCCCGCGAGCAGCGCATACCCGAACCATGCCCGCCGCTGGGACCGCCCCGCGAACAACGCGAGCGCCACCACCAGCACGGGTACGCCGACGATCATCCAGGCCTGTGCGACGTCCATTGGCGCCTCCTCGGGTCCCGCCGGATGGGCGACGGCAGGCTAGCCGACCGCCTTGGTGGTCCCGGTGTTCCCGTCAGGCCGGGTACTTGCGCAGACGGCTGCCCGTGTCGTTGCCGGGTCGTGGCGCGGCGGCCGGGTTCTCGTGCAGCGTCGCGCCGTAGTCCTGGCTGTAGGGCAGCCCGTAGTAGAGGAAGAGCTCGGCCTCGTCGGCCGGTGCGAGGCGTGCCGCACCTTCGTCGTCGAGTGACGGTGCACCGGTCACCCGCTGCTTGCTGTAGGGCACGTGGAGGCCGTCGTCGTCGGCCGTCGCATCGCGCAGCGGCACGAAGGACGCGCCGTTGCCGAGCCTGCCCGTCTTCACGAGCGCGAACGCGGGCTCGTCGGTGCGGTCGTCGACGTAGACGGTCTCGACCTTGCCGAGCGACCTGCCACCCGCACCGTGGACCTTGGTGCCGATGAGCCCTTCGATGTCGCCATAGGTGATCACGCGTCGTCTCCGTGCTCGAGCAGGGCGTCGTCTGCGCTGCTGGCCGGGTCGCCGAGCCGTCGCAGCCGCAGCCGCTCCGCGGTACTGACCTGTGGCCCGTCGAACATCGGGTCGATGCCCTGGTCGGCGATGAGGTCCGCGCCGGTCGGCACGCCATCGTCGGGCTGCCCGACATCGGTGGGCGGCAGGTCGGTGGCGGCGGCATCGGGGCGGCCGCTCATGGCCTGGGTCACGTCCGCGGCGGCGGCGTCATCGGCGATGGCGGGGATCCCGTAGTAGCGGTACAGCTCGAGTTCCTGGGCGGCGTCGAGTTCCTCGTCCGCGTCGAGGTTCGGCGCGTCCTTGACCATCTCGGCCGGGTAGGCGACATGCAGGTCGCCGTCACGGAAGTTCGCGTCGGTCAACGGCACGAACGACGAGCGGGTCCCGAACAGCCCGGTCTTCACCAGCGCGAACGTGCCCTCGTCGGACACGTTGTCGACGAAGACGGTGTCGACGCTGCCGAGCTTCTCGCCGTCACGGTCATACGCGGTGGCGCCGGCGAGTTCGTACAGGTTCTGTTTGCCGAGCATCGTGGCCCCGTTCGTGGTGTGCGGGTGATGTCTCACCCAACACCACGCGCGGGGTCCCGTCAGCGTCCGACCGCCGTCGTGCGTCGGGGGCCGACCGTCGGATCAGTGTCCGGCCGTTCGCTGGGCGTCGCGGGCGGTGTAGACCGCTTCGCGGGCGACCTTGCGGGCCAGGCCGTCGGGGTAGCCGCGTCGGACGACGTGCGCGGCGACGCGCCGGTAGGCGGCCTCGGGGGCCAGGGCGGTGCAGCGCTGCGCCTTCTCGGTGGCGATGGCGTAGGCGGCAGCCTCGGGATCCTCGTTCTCGGCGGACGCGAGCGCGGACGCCAGCAGGTCGTCGCCGAAGCCGCGTTCACGCAGGTCACGCCGGATTCGTGCCGGGGCATGACCCTTGCGGCGCCGCTCGTCGACCAGGGCGGCGACCATCGCGGCGTCGTCGACCAGGCGTTCCCGGCGGGCGCGTTCGAGGGCCTGCTCGATCACGGGCGAGGGCGTGTCGCGCTCGGCCAGCTTGTCGCGCAGCCGGGCTTCGCTCTGTGGCGCCATGCTGGTCGAACGGCGCAGGAAGGCGACCGCTTCGGCGACGTCGTCCTCCATGCGGTTGGCATGAGGGTTCGGCGTCGCCGCCTGCTCGTCGGCCCGTCGGACCGCCGCGTCCATGGCGTCCGCCGCGAGGCGCATCGCCTCGCGACTGCTGGGTGCCGGGGCGGACCCCGCCGGTGCGACGGGTGTGTTGGAGTCCCCCGCCGGCGACGACGCGGCCGGTGACGGCCCGGACGGGTCGGGTGCGGGATCGGTGGGGGGCTCGGGCGGGGTGAGCGGGACCCGGATCGGGTCGCGCTCGATCCCGCGTTGGGCCAGCCAGGCCTCGGCGTCCCGGAACGGCGTGCCGTCGCTCACCTTCTGCGCCCTTTCCCCGTCGATGTGGTTGCGCGCCACCGACCTCAGTCGTCGGCTTGGTCGTCGAAGGGCACCTCGTCGACGGCCAGCGGGTTGACACCCAGCTTGTCCTTGACCTTCTTCTCGATCTCGAGCGCGATGTCGACGTGCTCCTTGAGGAAGCTGCGGGCGTTCTCCTTGCCCTGCCCGAGCTGCTCGCCGTCGTAGGTGTACCAAGCACCCGCCTTGCGGATGATGGACTCCTCGACGCCGACGTCGATCAGCGAGCCCTCCTTGGAGATGCCCTCGCCATAGATGATGTCGAACTCGGCCTGTCGGAACGGCGGCGCGACCTTGTTCTTGACCACCTTCACGCGGACCCGGTTGCCGACCGCGTCGGTGCCGTCCTTCAGGGTCTCGATGCGACGGACATCGAGCCGCACCGAGCTGTAGAACTTCAGCGCCCGCCCACCAGGCGTGGTCTCCGGCGAACCGAACATGACTCCGATCTTCTCGCGGAGCTGGTTGATGAAGACCGCGCAGGTGTTGGAGCGGTGCAGCGAACCGGACAGCTTGCGCAGCGCCTGCGACATCAGGCGGGCCTGCAGGCCCACGTGGCTGTCGCCCATCTCGCCCTCGATCTCGGCACGGGGCGTGAGTGCCGCGACCGAGTCGATGACCACGATGTCGACCGCGTTGGAGCGGATCAGCATGTCGGCGATCTCGAGCGCCTGCTCGCCGGTGTCGGGCTGCGACACCAGCATCTCGTTGATGTCGACCCCGAGTGCGCGGGCGTACACCGGGTCGAGGGCGTGCTCGGCGTCGATGAAGGCGGCGATGCCACCGAGCTTCTGCGCCTCGGCGATCGCGTGCAGCGCGACGGTCGTGTTGTGCGAGAGCACGCCGTTGGCGAGGAAGCTGTGCGTTTTCGGCAACACGACATCGAACGTCGGGACGGAACCCACCGCCTCGACCGACGTGATGCGTTCGTAGGTGAGCGGACGCGCGGCCAACTCGTGCAGTTGGGCGACGAGCGGGCGGGCGCTGGCAGGAAGGTGCTTCGACTCGATCCACTCCAGGACCGCGAGCAGGCGTTGTGGCGAGCAGTCGATGCTGCCATCAGGCCGTCCCGTGAGGTTCCCACGCCGCAGGTCCCCGATGAGGGCGTCCAATTCTCGGTCGCCACCGAGGGCGTCACGCAGGTCGAACAGCACTTCTCGGACGTTGGGCAGGTGCTCGTGCCGCGATGCCGGTGTCGTGCCGGGCGCGGCGGCGAGGTGGCGCTCGACCTGGGCTGCCCGCCGCTGGGAACGGAACCCAACCTGTTCCAGGAACCGGCGTACGCCGCCGGGACCGATGAGAACGGTGTGGTAGTCGCGGTCCAGCTCATTGTGATGCCGTGCGTACCTGGTGGCTGGAATGCCGAGCCCGTACAAGAGCAACTGCACCTGCTCGGCCAGCGTCTCGGATGCTGTGGTCAGGCCCACCTCGGGACCACGCTCGATCCAGCCGTCACCTTCGTACAGCGCCGACAGGAACGCCCGCTGGATCTTCGGTCCGCCGGTGCGGACGACGCGCGGGATGTCCTTCCCCGCCGAGAGGCTGAACCCGAGTCCGTACTCGTCGGCGAGCCGCTGCCGGAGCGCCGTGTCGTGGACCCGGTGTTCTTTGTCCTGGTAGGTGACAACGCGATCGCGCTCGACACCGAGCACGTGCTCGAGCAGCGAGACGTACTCCTCGTAGACGTCCGGATCGTGGGCGTTCGTGAAGTTCAGTCCGTTCTTGGCACTCTCACCCAGCGAACCCTCGGCGATCAGGTAACCCAGCAGGACGGCCTCGTCCTCGCTGAGGTCGCTGCCACCGGTTGCCGTCTCGGCACCGAAGAGCGCCGAGACCAGCACGTCGCCTTCTCGAAGGTTGTCTACGGTGCGCCAGACGATGCGCCCGCGCTCGTTGAGGACCCGCAACGGGTGGTTGGCTGTCGCCTCCACGTGGCGCCCCGATTCGAGCGTGACCCGCCAAACCGGCTTGCGGTTGTTGTGGGTGACGCCCGCCATCGCTTCGAGGTGGGCTTCCTCATTGACCAGTCGGACGCCGTAAGCACCGACATCGGTCACCCGGGAGGTACAAGTGGCCGGCTGGCCCACCCGCCCGAAGACCTCCTCGATGGTTTCGAGGCCGTGGTCGGTCCAGACGTAGGTGCCGGCCACGAGGCACTTGCCGCTGCTCTCGGGACCGAAGATCTCGACCACGCGGCCGCGGGGCAGTCCGCCGATGCCGAGCGCGAGGTCGAGCGACAGTGCGCCCGTCGGGATCGCCGCCACCTGCACGGCGGCCGCGTCCCCGAGTCGCATCAGCGAGCCCTTGCCGAACTGCTTCTCGATGTTGGCGAGAGCGAGGTCGAGCGCCTTGTCCTTGTCCACGGGTACCTCCCGGGTGAGCCTGCCGCGAGCCGGCCGGCGGTGTCGTTGTCGGTTGGAGCGTCACGGTACGTCGCGGGTGCGACACGGCCGTGGAGCAAGCCCGTCGCCGCTGTGGACGACGACGTTATCCGAACGCGTGTTCGAACGCGAGCACCGCCCGGTGGTGATCGCCGTGTGGATGGCCCCGGGGCCGTGACACCCCGGACGGCTACGGTGCAGGCGACGATCCGCCACACGAAGGCCAGCCACACCATGTCCGACGCCAGCGCCGAGCACGACCCCGCCGCCACCACCGGACGTCGCTCCGGCCGAACGAGGTTCGTGTTCGTCGACACCGAGGCGACGGGGCTCGACCACGAGCGCCACGAGTTGACCGAGGTGTCGTGGATCGTGCGGTTCGAGGACGGACGCGAGGTCGAACGGCAGTATTTCCCGCAGCACACCATCGACGGCGCCGACGCCGACGCGCTGACGCTCACCCGCTACGACGACCGCATCGCGCCCCAGGACAAGACGCCGGCGTCCGAGTGGCTGACCCAGTTCCTCGAGGACGCCCAGGACGCGATCCTGGTCGGCGCGGTCCCGGACTTCGACGCCCAGCACCTCGAGAAGATGTGCCGCAAGATGGGCGTCGAGCCGACCTGGGACCACCACCTGCTCGACGTCGAGACGCTCGCGTTGCCGCTGATCGCGCCGGGGCCGGAGGCGCCGCGCAGCCTGGCCAAGACGTGCGCCGCACTCGGCATCGCGCACGACAAGGACCAGGCCCACGGCGCGCTCTACGACGCGCAGCAGACCCGCGCGGTGTTCGACAAGATCTGGAACGTGCTCGCGGAACTACGGGCCACCGGTGCGCCCTTGCCTGCCCCCGTCCCCCGCGACGCCGGCCGCAACGGCGAGAACGGCACGAACCAGAGCGGCGAGGTGGAACCGCACGTCGCCGAGCGGATGATCCACCACGCGCCGGTCGACCCCGACGCCCCCGAGCAGCGTGCCGAGCGCGACGCCCACACCCCCGGTTGAACGCCTCGCGCGACCGTCACTCCCGGACGTAGCGGGCCTCGACGGCCTCGAGGTCGACCTCACGGTCGAGTACGAGGTCGAGTGCGTGCCCGACCGCCATGTCCGGGCAGGGTTCGTTGGGACGAAGGCCCACCGGCGGTCCGCGCTCGACCGTCACCTCGAGCCCCTCGTCCACCTCGTCGACCGTGACCGTCGGCGCCTTCTGGCACGGCGTGCCGTACCACCAGATGCGCAGGTCCACCCCGAGCGCTTCCGCGACGAGCGGCACGTCCGCATCGGGCATCCCGCCGTCGAGTTCCAGGTGGCTGGGTTCGAAGTGGAACGCATGGTCGGTCACCGCCCCCGCCGTGTCGATCAACCTCGGCTCGGGTTGCCCGCCGCTGCAGGCGGCTACCGCCAGCGCCAGCACGCACAGCAGCGCCTCGGCAGCTCGCCTGGGCATCGGTCCTCCGTGGTCGCGGACACCGGATAGGACGCCATGAAAGCCGGGATGGTTGCGTCCGCTGGCCTACCTCGTGTCGCGAGGTGGTCGCCGAAGGTCCCATCAGACAGGAGCACTGCGGCGTGCAGGTCAGGCCTCCTGCGGGGCGCGCTCAGGGTGGTGGGCGCCGACACTGCTGACAACGCACCAAGCAGTTCCCGAACCCACCACCAGAAACGAGACCCACATGGCCACCAGCATCCAGACCCCCGAGACCGTCGCCGTCGCCCCGGCTGCCAAGACCGGCGCGCCGAGCCTGCTGTTCACCGTCGTCGCCTTCGCCGCGATCATCATCGGCGCCTTCAGCGCGATCGGCGGCCTCGGCGGCGCGATCTACACCTACAACACTGCGGCCGTCGAGAACATCACCACCCCCGACGACGCGGTGTTCGCCGAGGTGCCCGTGCGCGGACCGCTGTCGCTGTGGGCCCAGTCCGACATCATCACCACCCACCAGCTCGACCGCACCGGCGGCCTGCGCTACGCCGAGATGGAACGCCAGATCCCCGCAGTCGACGAAGCCGGCCAGCCCGTTCTCGACGAAGCCGGCGAGGCGGTCATGGTTCCCAACACCGCCCGTGACAGCTGGATCAGCGCCACCACGCTGACCACCGTGCTCGGCCTGGGGATCCTGTCCTACGCCTTCTCCGCCTTCGCCCTCGCGGTCGGGGTCATCATGGTCGGTCTCGGCCTGGTCACCCTCAAGCT
>JAGXST010000330.1 GCA_018335555.1 Actinomycetota bacterium
CCTCCTCGAGCCGCTCGCGCGGGATCCCGCGGCCGGCCGTGACCCGTTCCATGAACGGGATCACGTCCGTCTCCTGTTCGGGTCCACCGAACGACACCAGCAGGATCGCGTCGTAGGGATCGGTCATCAGCGTGCGTCCTTGTCGTGGTCATCGTCGTCGGGGGCGGCGTCTGCCGGGCCATGCGTCAGGGTGCCTGCCGGCAGGCGCCACACCGATTCGAGGCGACGTGCACGCGCGGTTGTCGCCGAGCCGGCGAGCAGGGCAGCGAGTGCGGCAGCCGCGCCGACCAGCACCACCCAGTCGGGCCCCACGACGTAGGCGAGTGCGACGGCGAGCAGCAGCGGGAAGTCGGCGATCGCCAACTGGATGAGGCCGTGGGTGCGCAGTAGCGCGGCTGCACCGGTCGCGGCCGGGGTGCGACGCTCGAGCATCCGGTCGGCGGCCACGGCCCCACCCACGGCCGCAGCTCCCGTGACGGCGACGAGCAGGACCGGGAGCACGGCCGGCACCGTCGACTCGCCCTCGGCCGTCAGCAACACGAGCACCGCGACCACCGGCACCAAGGCGGCGGCGACGCGGCGGACGCGGCGCAGCGCGGCCAGGGCGGGGGAGGGCATGGTCGGCTCGAGGTCGCGAGGGGGCGGACGCGGCCGCGATGCTAGGTCTTGAGCTCCTCGAGTTGCTCCACGGGGTCGGCCGGGCGCCGCTGCGCCAGCCAGATCCCCGCACCGATGGCCACCCCTCCCAGCAGTTCGGCGAGGCCGAACCGCTCGCCGAGGAAGGTGGCGCCCGCCGTGACCGCGACGAGGGGGATCAGGTAGGTGACCAGCGTGGTGTTGGTCGCACCGACCCGCTCGATGAGCATGTAGAACGCCAGGAACGCGAGCCCGGTGCCGAGCACGCCCAGCGCGACCACGGCACCGACGACGTCCCCGCGCAGGGCCGCGCGGGTCGGCAGGCCGTCGAACGCGAGTGCCATGATCACCGACGCCACGAACGCCGAGCCGACCTGGCCCGTCGCGACCACGAGCGGTGCGGCGACGCCGGAGACGTAGCGCTTGGCGTAGACGGCGCCGCCGGCGTACAGGACGGTGGCCGCGACGACGGTCACGATGGCGAGGACCCGGCCGCGGTCGCCGAGGTCCGGCGCGACGATGATGCCCACCCCGCCGAGCGCGAGCAGGAGACCGGCGACGCGGGCCGGCGTCACACGCTCCATGCGCAACACGGCCGCGACGACGAAGGTGCTCGACGGCACCAGGGCCATCAGCAGTGCGGCGAGGCCCGACGGGATCTCCCGCTGCGCCGCCGCGACCGCCGCCCACGGTGCGGCGTTGGAGATGATGCCGAGGACGACGAGGTGGCGCCACAGGCGCGCCGACCGCGGGAGACGTTGCCGGCGTGCCAGCAATGCGACGAGCAGGACGATGGCCCCGACCAGGGTGCGGCCGGCGACGATCCAGATCGGTCCGAGGCCGCGCAACGCGATCTCGATGAACAGAAACGACAGGCCCCACATGCTGCCCAGCGCGAGCAGGAGCGCGGTGTCGGCCGGCGCGAAGACGGCGGTGGAACGGGAGGGGGCATGCATCTGTGCGCCTGACGGGTGCAGTTGCTGACCGTCCGACGCTACCCCACGGGGGTGTCATCGCCTGTCCGCATAGGCTCGCGTGTCCGACGACCAGGAGAACCCACGTGGAGGCAGCGGCCGCAGCCCCGGCATGGTTCACGGCCGCACTCGACCACGAACCCGAGCAGCACGACCTCGACGTCGAGGGGGCCCGCATCGCATACCTGGCGTGGGGTAGGCCGGGCCTCCCGCTGCTCGTCCTCGTCCACGGCGGTGCCGCCCATGCCCGCTGGTGGGCGCATCTCGGGCCGCTGTTGGCCGAGGACCACCGCGTCGCGGCGATCGACCTGTCCGGTCACGGCGACAGCGACCACCGTGAGCACTACCGGGCCGACCAGTGGGCCCGCGAGGTCATGGCCGTCGCCGATGCCGAACGTGCCGAGGGCGAGGCCCCCGTGGTGGTCGGCCACTCGATGGGCGGCTTCGTGACCATCGTCGCCGCCGCCGAGCACGGACATGCGTTGGCGGGCGCCGTGGTGCTGGACTCGCCGGTGCGCCGTCCGGACCCGGAGTCCGAGGAGGGCCGCCGGCGCGGGCCCAACATGTTCCGCCAGCCGAAGGCCTACCCCGACCTCGAGACGGGTATGGAGCACTTCCACCTCGTCCCTCCGCAGCCCAACGAGAACCCGTGGCTGACCCGTGAGGTCGCGCGGTACAGCCTGCGTGCGTGGGACGACGGCACGTGGCGCTGGAAGTTCGACCCGAAGGTGTTCGTCGAGCGGACCGGGCCGAGCCGCCCGAGCGACTACGCGGCCGATCTCGGTCGTGCCGCGTGCCGGCTCGCGATCGTCTCCGGTGCCCGCTCCGCGATCGTCGACGACGACGTGATCGCGCACATGCGCGAACTGGTCTCCGGTTCGCTCGCGGCGTACGCCGGTGTTCCCTTCGTCCGGGTGCCCGAGGCCCACCACCATCTGCTACTGGATCAACCACTGGCCACCGTCACGGCCCTGCGGGCGATCCTGGCGACCTGGCGTCCCGTCGGCGCGCAGCCCGCCCCGGTCCCCGGTTCCCGGTGACCACGGCCACGCCTGGACGCGCCTAGCGTTGCGCCACTCCCTCCACTTCCTTTCTTCGAGGCCCGACGATGGTCGCCACGGCGACGCGCACCACGCTGCCTCCGCGACCGGGCACCACCGCGCTGCAACGGGGCGGCCTGCTCGTCGGCCTCGTCGTCTTCGTCACGGCGCTGCTCGTCGAGGTGCCCGGGCTCGACGCACCCGGACAGCGGATGCTGGCGATCTTCCTGCTGGCCATCGTGCTGTGGGTCACCGAGGCGATCCCGCTGGTGGCCACCGCGGTCGGCGTCATCCTCCTCGAGGTGCTGCTGATCTCGGACCAGGCGCTCGTGGCGTTGCCGGGCGAGCCGCTGCCGGCCGCCGACTACTTCGCCGCGCTCGCGAACCCGGTGATCGTGCTGTTCCTCGGTGGCTTCCTGATCGCCGACGGTGCCAGCAAGTTCGGCCTCGACCGCAACCTCGCGGCGATCCTGCTCCGCCCCTTCGCCGGCAACGCGCGCCGGACCGTGTTCGGGCTCATGGCCATCACGGCGGCGCTGTCGATGTTCGTGTCCAACACCGCGACCACCGCGACCATGTTCGCGGTGATCCTGCCGATCCTGGCGGTACTGCCGCCCGGACGTGCCCGCACCGGCCTCGTGCTGGCCGTGCCGATCGCCGCCAACGTCGGCGGCATCGGCACCCCGGTCGGCAGCCCCCCGAATGCCATCGCACTGGGGGCCCTGCAGAGCCAGGGGCAGGGTGTCTCCTTCCTCGGCTGGATGCTGCTCGCCGTGCCCCTGATGGTCGTGGTGCTGGGGTTCGCGTGGTGGTTGCTCACCCGCCGCTACATCCCCGCGGACACGCCGATGGTCCTCGAGCTTGCCGCCGACTTCGATCGCAGCCCCGCCGCCGTGATCTTCTACGTGGTCGCGGGATCGACCGTGCTGCTGTGGCTGACCGAACCGCTCCACGGCATCGCGTCGACCACCGTCGGGTTCCTGCCGGTGGTGGCCCTGCTCGCCACCCAGGTCATGACCGGCGACGACCTCAAGGTGTTGCAGTGGCCGGTCCTGTGGCTCGTCGCGGGCGGCATCGCGTTGGGCATCGGCATCGGGGCGACCGGCCTCGACGCCTGGCTGATCGGCCTGGTCGCATGGGAACGGCTGCCCCTGCTGCTGTTGATCCTGGTGCTGGCCCTCGTCGGTCTCGGGCTGTCCACGGTGATCTCGAACTCGGCCACCGCCAACCTGCTCGTCCCCCTGGCGATGACGTTGGCGACCGGCCTGCCCATCGACACGACCGCGATCGGCGTGCTCATCGCGCTGGCGTGCTCGCTGGCGATGGCCCTGCCGATCTCCACGCCGCCCAACGCGATCGCGTTCGCCACGGGAGACGTGGACACCAGGGAGATGGCCATCACCGGGCTCGCGATCGGGGCGGTGGGCGTGCTGCTGCTGGTGTTCGTGCTGCCCGAGGTCTGGGCGTCCCTGGGCCTGCTGTCGTGAGCGTCCCGTCCACCACCGATCCGTTCAGCGACCTCGTCGCGCTCGTGGTGGCGCCCGGCGAGCTGGGCGTGGAGTTGTGCCGTCAGCTCGCCGCGGGGCTCGACGGTCTCGCCACGGTCGAGCTCGTCCCCGACGTGGATGCGGCACGGCACTGGTGTGCCGCGTCCGGGGCCGTCGTGGTGCCACTGGTGGCCGTCACCGATCACGTCGGCGACGTCGACGCCGCGGTCAGGGGGCTCGACGAGTGCGCTCCGCTGGGCCGTGCACGGGTCCTGCTGCTGACCGCGCGGGGCATCCACACCGACGTGGCCGAGGTGGTCGACCGCGAACGACTGCACTCGGTCGTGCCGATCCCGTGGATCGCCGGCGCGCTCGGCGGGCATACCCGCTCCCAGGTCCTTCGCTGGCTGCGCGACCATCGTGGCGGCGACGACCCGTCCGACGCGCAGACGCAGGGTCAGGAGCTGCTCGAGGCACCGGGCAGTGCGCTGCTGCGCGACCTCGAACTCGGCCCCGAGGAGGTCACCGCCCGGTTGCTGGCAGCGATCGAACGGGCTCTCGGCCCGCGGCCACGGCTGCGTCTGCCGTCGGGGGTGCGGGTGACCCGCCAGGGCCGCAGCGTCGATGGGGTGTTCGTCGTCGTCGAAGGCAGCGTGGCGCTGGACCGCGACACGCCGGTCGGTGAGTTGCGACTGCACCACGACACGACGGGACCGGTGGTCGGGATCCTCGCGCTCGCCCAGCAACGCCGCGCTTTCTTCACCGCCCGCACGACCAGTGACGTCGAGGTCATCCACCTCACGCTCGAGCAGCTCGACCGGGCGATCCGGACCGAGCCCGAGATGGGGGCGGCCCTGACGGCGGTGTCGATCCGCGCGCTTGCCCGGCGGCTGCGGCGTTCCGAGCAGCTGCAGGTCGAGAAGGTCGAGCTGAACCGCGAGCTGACCGAGGAACGGCAACGCCTGCGCGACACGCTCGAACAGCTCGAGGCGGCGCGCTTCGAACTGATCGAGCAGGCCCGGTTCGCCACGCTCGGCGAACTCGCCGCCGGCGTCGCCCACGAGCTGAACAACCCGGTGGCGGCGCTGACCCGGGCCGCGAGCTACGTGACCGAGGACCTGCTGCGCCTGCTCGCCGCACACCCGCAGGGCGCGGTGGCACGCGCCGCGCTCGACGAGGCCCGCACCCGTCCTCCGCGCAGCACGGCGCAGGAACGGGCCAGCCGTCGCGAGCTGGAGCAGGCGCTCGGCGACAGCGGGCTGGCCCGGCGGATGCTCGCCGCCGGCGTCGAGGACCCGCAGCGCGCGACCGAGTTGGCCGGCGACGAGACGCGCCTGGCCCTCGTCGAGGCAGCGGCAGGCATCGGCGCCGCGGTCCGCAACCTCGACGTCGCGGCCGGCCGGATCGGTGAACTGGTCGCGAGCCTGCGTGCCTACGCCCGACCGGATGCCGAGCCGGCGCCGGTCGACGTCGCCACCACCCTGGAAGACGCGTTGCGGGTGGCGGGTCACCGGCTGCGCGGCGTGCGCGTCGAGCGCGACTACGGGGAGGTGCCACTGGTCATGGGCCATCCCGGACAGCTCGGCCAGGTGTGGACCAACCTGCTCGTCAATGCGGCCGAGGCGCTCGAAGGTGACGGCAGCATCCGCCTGACGACCGATTCGCCTGCCCCCGACCGGGTCCGCGTGCGCATCACCGATGACGGTCCCGGTGTCCCCGTCGAGGTGCAGCAGCGGCTGTTCGAACCCCGCTTCACGACCAAGCACGGCGTCGTCCGGTACGGCCTCGGCCTCGGGCTCGCCATCAGCCGGCACCTCGTCGAACAGCACGGCGGCGAGATCTCGCTCGAGTCCGACGAGCGCGGGACCACCGTCACGGTGCTGCTGCCCGCCGCCGAACCCTCTGCAGACACGGGAGGTCTCCCATGCGACTGACGGTGCTCGTCCTCGAGGACGAACCCGCCGTACGCGAGGCGTTGGAACGCGACCTCGCCGACCTCGCCGACGTGATCCGGCTCGAAGCCGCCGAGGACGTCCCCGACGCCCGCACGGTCATCGCGGAACTCGATCGCGACGGCGACCTGCTCGCGTTGGTGCTGGCAGACCACCGGCTGCCCGGCACCAGCGGCGTCGACTTCCTCGTCGAACTGCTGGCCGACCCGGCGACCGCCGTCACCCGCAAGGTGCTCGTGACCGGCCAGGCGGACCAACAGGACACGATCCGCGCCGTGAACGAGGCCGGCCTGGACCACTACGTCGCCAAACCGTGGCAGGTCGACGAGCTTCGCACGGTCGTGCGTGACCAGCTCACCGACTACGTCGTGGCCCGGGGACTCGACCCGTTGCCCCACCTACGGGTGCTCGACACCGCCCGCGTGTTGCCACTGCTGCGCAAGCTCGGCGACCGCTGAGCAGCCCAGCTACCGGGCTGCGGCGGGCACCGACGCTCGCAGGAACGTGTCGACCGCGTCGAGGTAGCGCGCACCGCTGAGCAGCACCAGGTCGTTGTGGCCTGCGCCCTCGATCTCCACCAGGTGGGCTCCCGCTTCCTGGGCCACACGGCTCGACAGCCGTGACGGCACGATGCGATCGGCGTCACCTGCAACCACCAGGATCGGCCCGTCGTAGCTCGCGAGGTCCCGGGTCACCGGAAATCGGTCGCGCAGCAGGGTCCTGACCGGCAGGAACGGGTACGCCGAGCGTCCCACGTCGGCCAGCTCCGGGAACGGCGACCGTAGTACCAGCGCCGCCGGCGGCACCTGCGCGGCCAGCCCGGACGCCACCCCGCTGCCGATCGACTCGCCGAGGTAGACGATCGAGGCCTCATCGACGTCGCCGCGGGTGGCGAGGTACTCGCGGACGGCAGCAGCGTCCCGGAGCAGACCCTGCTCGGAGGGTGCACCGGGATTGCCTCCGTACCCGCGGTAGTCGAGGAGGAGGACGGCGTGGCCACGCTCGACCAGCCCTCGCGCCAGCGGCAGGCGCAGCTCGCGGTTGCCGGCGTTGCCGGGGAACACGATCACGGTGCTCACCGGGTCCTCGACGCCGAGCAGCCAGGCGCTCAGCGTGAGGTCATCGGTCGTGGTGAATTCGACCTCCTCGACGTCGCTCGGCGGGGCCGGCGTCGCGGTGCTCGGCAGGTAGATCAGCTGCCGTTGGAACACCGCCGCGAGCAGGACGAGGATCAGCCACGCCGCCGCGGCGACGCCGGCGATCCCGAGCACCTTCCGGACCCCGGTCGGCTCGCGGTTCGCCGGCAACTCGTGCACCTCGTCGTGGACTCAGAGCTTGCGGAGGCGGACGGTGTGGACGGCGTGGTCCGCGGCCTTGTGCAGGACCAGGTCCGCGCGGGAGCGGGTCGGCAGCACGTTCGCACGCAGGTTCACCCCGTTGATGCGGCTCCAGATGTCGCGCGCGGTCGCGTCTGCCTCGCCGTCGCTCAGTGACGCGTAGCGGGTGAAGTACGAGCGCGGGTCGCGGAAGGCGGTCCCGCGCAGGGTGTGGAACCGCTCGACGTACCAGCGCTCGATGTCTGCTTCGTCGGCGTCGACGTAGATCGAGAAGTCGAAGAAGTCGGAGACGAACACCCGCCGCTCGGTGCCGGTGCCGCCGGTCTGCAACACGTTGAGGCCCTCGACGATGAGCACGTCGGGTTGGCGGACGATCACCGTCTCGTCCTCGACGATGTCGTAGGTGAGGTGGCTGTAGACGGGCGCGGCGACTTCGGCGTCGCCCGACTTCACCCGGGCGACGAAACGCACCAGGCTCGCGACGTCGTAGGACTCCGGAAAGCCCTTCCTCTCCATCAGCCCGCGACGTTCGAGTTCGGCATTCGGCCACAGGAACCCGTCGGTGGTCACCAGCGCCACCTCGGGGTGGTCGGGCCACCGCGACAGCAACGCCTGCAGGATGCGTGAGGTGGTCGACTTGCCGACCGCGACCGAGCCGGCGATGCCGATGACGAACGGCACCTTCGCCGCCAGAGACCCGAGGAAGGTGTCGGTCGCGCGGTGCAACTCCTGCGTCGCGGCGACGTAGAGGTTGAGAAGCCGCGACAGGGGCAGGTACACCTCGGCGACCTCGTCGAGCGAGACCCGCTCGTTGATGCCGCGCAACTGCTCGAGGTCGGCCTCGGACAGGGTCAGTGGGGTCGCCGACCGCAGGGCGGCCCACTCGCGACGCTCCAACGTGATCCACGGCGTCGCCGGATCCTCGCCGCTGATCGGAGCGACGCCCCGGAACGGCTGCGGCGATTCGGGCGAGTGGGGCACGTGCGCCACCTCGAGTTCGTGTCCGGGGGCCGGAGCGTAGTGCCGAGCTGCCGGGCGGCACGAAGCCGGCGGGGTGGGCAGGTCCGGCCATGATGCGCGACACTGTTCCTGGCCCCGCCCCGCGCCGGGCCTGCGGGCAGGGCGGGACCCGCAACCATTACCGTGTCACGCGTCGTCGCCGTCAGGCAGTCAGGGAACCGTGAGCAGCAACGGGGCCGTCCGCTCGCTGTTGTGGCACCGCGTCGCCGCGGTGCTGCTCGCCGTGGTCGCGGTGCCGCTGGTGATCGCGCTCGGCGCGGCAGCCGACGAACAACCGATCCGTGAGGGCGAGCCGGCACCGCGCACGGTGTTCGCGGATCGGCAGATCCGGGTCGTCGACGAACGTGCCACCGACCAGGCACGTGACACCGCCGCCCAGTCGGTCCCGCCAGTGCGCGTGTTCGAGCCGAGCGCCCAGGCCGAGATCGTCTCCGACACGCGACGGATCTTCAGTGCGGTCCGTTCCGTCAACGAGCCGGTCGAGGACACCGACGCGACGAGCACCCGCCCGCGCACCCGCCAGGAGCGTCTCGCCGAGCTGCAGTCGGAGGATCTCGGTCTCGACGTCGAGGTGCTCGAGGCACTGCTCGCGGTGCAGGGCAACCAGCTCAGCAGCATCGAACAGGCCACCATCGACATCGCCCAGGGGTTCGCGCGTCAGCAGATCCCCGAGGACCAGGTCGTCGACCTGCTCGACGACCAGCTCCCGGTCGAACTCGCCGTGCAGTCCCTGCCCGACGAGACCGCGACCACCATCGTCGAACCGGTGATCCGCAGCGTCATGCGCCCGACGGTGGTCGTCGACCCCGAGGCGACCGAGGCGCGGAGGCTCCGGGCGGCCGAGGAGACCGAGGAGGTCGCCCGTTCGTGGCGGGCCGGCGAGGCCGTGGTACGCGACGGCGCGCTCGTCGACGCCATGCAGGCCGAGGCCATCGAGCGCCTCGGCCTGACCGGGTCGTCGCCGACGCGTGCGCTGCTGCGTGCCTTCGCGGCCATGACCATGATCACCATCGTGGCCGCCGTCTACCTGCAGCGGATGCAGCCGCGCGTCTGGGTGTCGGGGAAGAAGCTGCTGCTGCTCGGCCTGCTGATGACGGCGTACGCCGGCATGATCGTGGGTACTGCGGCGCTGATCGGCTCGACCTCCAACGGCTGGTCCTACGTGGTGCCGTCGGGTGCGTTGGCGATGCTCACGGCACTGCTGATCCATCCGGTCGTCGGCATCGCCACCATGCTGCCCGCTGCCCTGCTGGTGCTGCTGGTGGCACCGTCGGCGGCGCCCGTCGCGCTCTTCGCCGCGGCCGCGGCGTTCTTCAGTGTGCCGTTGACGACCCGGATCACCTCGCGCTCGGACCTGCGCTCCGCGACGTTGCGGGCCGGGTTCAGCTACCCGATCATCGCCGCGGTGCTGGTGCTGGTGTTCGGCCCTCGGGACCAACTGGTCACGGCCGTCCTCGCCGGGGCCCTCAACGGGTTCGTGACCGCCGTCGTGGTCCAGGGCGCGATGCCGTTCCTCGAGAACCTGTTCCGGCTGCCGACGGTCACGGCCCTGCTCGACCTCGCCGACCGCAACCATCCCCTGCTGCGCGAACTCGAGGCCAAGGCGCTCGGGTCCTACAACCACTCGGTCATGGTGGCCTCGCTGTGCGAGCGGGCGTGCCGTGCCATCGGTGCGCAGCCGCTGCTCGGCAGCGTGGCCGCGCTCTACCACGACATCGGGAAGGTCCGGCAGCCCCACTTCTTCATCGAGAACCAGCAGGGCATCGCCAACCCCCACGACGACCTCGAGCC
>JAGXST010000331.1 GCA_018335555.1 Actinomycetota bacterium
GGCCGCCACCGCGGCGGGCGCGCTCGGGGGCGCCACGGCCGCCACGGACCGGGTGGTGCTGGCCGCATGTCTCGGCGCGGCCCTCGGGGCCGTGACCGGCACGTTCTCCGACCGCCGCCTCGAGTCGTACGAGGGGGCGCCGGTCCGATTCCGCCACGGGTCGGCGCTGGCCGTGGTCGTCGCCCTCGCGGCGGTTGCGCTGTTCGGCTACTTCGCCCCGGTCTGGTACGGGCTGCCGGTGCCGGACGAGACCGTGCGCTCGCGCTGGTGGTTCGACGGCTGGATCTGACCCGGCCGCTCGGACCCGAAGGTCAGGGGGTCCCTGACCCCGGCCCAGGGACGTTCCGCATACCCCCCGACCGTGGCCATCTCTAGCGTCACCGACGTCACCGTCGTGTCGGAGTGGTCCGTGTCAGCGTCCGAAGTACCCGGAGCAGGTCTGCTCGATGCCGTCGGTGACGTCCTGGCCGCCGTCGACCCCCGTCTGCTCCCGCTCGTCCTCGCGGTCCAGTTCGCGTCGGCGATGACGTTGACCCAGGTGTACCGCGCCACCTTCGTGTCCCAGGGCGGGCAGATCGGGTTCCGGGACGCCCTGACGGTCAGCCTCGGTGCCTTCAGCCTGACCCAGCTGCTCCCCGGCGGCGGCGCCGCCGGCAGCGTGTTCGTCGTCAGCCGCCTGCGGCGCCACGGCGCCGACCCGATCCGGGCCGCGACCACGGCGGTGCTGCTGGGACTGGTCACCATGGGCACCCTCGGGATCGGCCTGAGCCTGGCGACCGCGTTCACCGCGGTCCGGACGGGGCGGCACACCGCCTACGCCGTCGCCAGCATCGGGGTGACCATGGCCCTGCTGCTGGCGTACGTGCTGCTGCGCCGCCTGTCGGCGAGCCAGCGGCTGCGCGACCGTCTCGCGGACCGTCTCGCTCGGCTGCGGTGGCGCGGCCGCATCGTCGGGCCCGGCTGGTTGGCCGGACTGCGGCGTCACGGGTCGCTGCTCGGGCACCCGCGTGTCCTGCTGCGGCCCGCGGCATGGTCGGCGGTCAACTGGAGCCTGGACGTCGCCGTACTCGCGCTCGTGCTGGCGGCCGTCGGCGCGCGGGCCCCCTTCGTGGGGGTGCTGGTCGGCTTCGCCGTCGCCAACCTGCTCAACGGCCTGCCCTCGACACCTGGCGGGATCGGTGTGGTCGACGCCGGCCTGGCCGGCACCCTGATCGCGTTCGGGGCCGACCCGGTGGCGACCGCGGTCGGGGTGCTCGCCTACCGCGCGATCGCGCTGTGGCTGCCGGTCGTCGTGGCCGCGCCGTGGGTCGCGTCCGGCATCCGCCGGACGTCACGCCTGATGGAGGTGGCGGCGTGACCGGACTGCTCGCCCTGCTCGGCGGTCGCGAGCACGGGCCGGGCTGCGAGCCGATCGACCGCATGGTCCTCGAGGCGACCGGGCGGCCCGACCCGCTGGTCGCCGTCGTGCCCCTCGCGTCGAGCCTGCGCACCCGCGCGCGAACGGTAGGACGGGCGGTCGGTTGGTGGGACGCCCTGGGCGCGACCACCGCGGTCGCCGGACCCGACCCCGAGGCGACCCGGCGACTGCTGGACCGCGCCGAGATCGTGGTCCTGCCCGGTGGGGTGCCCGACCGCCTGCACCACCGCCTGCTCGGTGGCGGACTCGGCGCCCACCTGGTCGCGCGCTGGCAGGCCGGCGTGCACCTGGTCGGGTCCTCGTCGGGAGCGATGGTGGTCGGCTCGGAACGCCAGACCGTCCGACCGCCGTTCGCGGTCCGGGAGGGCTTCGGGCTGCTGCCCAACGTCGCCGTCGCGCCGCACCACGAGTTGACGGTGCCGCGCAGCGTGGCGGCATGGCGCGCCCGCACCCACCCGCACACCGTGATCGTCGGCATCGACGAGGCGACCGGTCTGGTCGGCCGCGACGGCGACTTCCGGGTGCTCGGCCAGGGCAGCGTCACAGTCCGGCGGGGCGCCTGGGTCCGGGTCCACCACAGCGGCGAGCGGATCGACCTCCGGCGGCTGGGCATCGTCCCCGCCGACGCCCCGGTGGCACCCACCGAACTGGCCGGCCACCGGACTTGACCATCAGGTCAGCCTGCGGGTTGGACGGCACGGCCGGCAGCGGCCATAGGGTGTGTGTCCCCACGTGGCCCCAAGGAGAGAAACGTGCCCGAGGCTGAACCGACGGGCATCCGTCCCGACCGCGCCGTCGTCGACCGCATCGAAGACGGCCGCGCCGCACTGTTGGTCGGGCCGGGCCGCACGCCGATCTACCTCGACGTCGAGGAACTACCCCGAGGCGCCGGGGTCGGCACCTGGCTGGTGCTCGACCTGCAGTCGACGCCACCGCTCGCCCTGAGCATCGACACCGGGCTCACGGGCGAGGGACCGAAGGGGACCGGTTGACCTGGCTGATCGCGGTCGCCGTCGCGTTCGCGTTCGTCAACGGCTTCAACGACGGTGGTGCCCTGCTCGCGGTGGGGTTGTCGGTGCGTGGGCACAAGCCGCTGACCGGCCTGCTGGTGGCGGCCGCCGCGGTCGCGGTCGCGCCGCTGCTGGTCGGCACACGCGTCGCCGAGACGTTGTCGGAGCGCCTGGTGACCTTCGACGGCGCCGAGGGCGACCTGGCGCTCGGCGTGGCCGTCGTCGCCGCCGTCGCCGTGACCTGGCTCCTGGCCGTGCGCGGTCTGCCGACCAGCCTGACGCTCGCCGTGGTCGGTGCCATCGCCGGCGCCGGCGTCGGCGCCGACCTACCCGTCGCGTGGTCGTTGGTCTGGAAGGTGCTCGTCCTCGCGGCGGTCGCCCCCGTGGCCGGGCTCGGCGTGGCATGGACTCTCGCCCGCCTGGTCCGCGCCTGGCCGTCGAACGTCCCGCTGCACCGACGCGTGCGACGGTGGCATCCAGCCGGATTCGGACTGCAGTGCCTGGCCTACGGCGCCAACGACGGACAGAAGATGCTGGCGGTGTTGGCGATCGCGGCCGGGACGGCGGGCGGCGGGGTCCCCATCGTGGGCTGGCAACTCGCGACGGTCGCCGGCGCGTTCCTGCTCGGGGCGATCCTCGGCCTGCCGCGGGTCGCACGCATGCTGGCCAGCGGCGTGGTGTCGGCACGTCCTCACGAGAACGTGGTCACCGAGGTCGCCTCGGCGACGGTCGTGCTGGGCACCGGCGCGGTCGGCTCACCGGTGTCGATGACCCAGGCGATCACGGGCGGCCTGGTGGGTAGCGCGATCGATCGCGGGCTTGGCAGCATCCGGTGGCACGCCATCGGCCGGCTCGGAATGGCCTGGGTCGTCACACTGCCGAGCGCGTTCGCAGCGGCCGGACTGGCCACCCTCGCGGCGCTGGCGGTAACGGGTGGATGACGGGAGGCATGACCATGGGTGATCGGATGCGGACGTTCGTGCGCAACCTGACCGGACGCAGCGACGGGACCCTGGTCGCCCACCTGCTCCAGCAACTCGAGGCCACGTCCCGGGCAGCCGAGCTCGCCCGACAGCTCGCCGACGGCGTGGTGACCTCCGAGATGGGCAGCGAGCAGATGGGCGAGATCGAGAGCGAGGGCGACCACGCACGGCGGGCCCTGATCGAACAGTTGAGCCGCAGTCTCGCCACGCCCATCGACCGCGAGGATCTCAACCGTCTCTCCCGATCGGTCGACGACATCCTCGACAACCTGCGCGACCTCGCACGCGAGTTCCACCTCTACCGGTTCAGCGAGGAGCCGCTGCTGCGCGAGGGGATCGACAACCTCGACCGGGGCATCCGGGCGCTGTACGGCGCGACCGAGTGCCTGATCGACCAGCCCGAGAACGCCGCCCGCCAGGCGGCCGAGTCGAAGAAGAACGACGTCCGGCGCAGCTACCAGCACGCGATGGCAGAATTGCTCACCGCGACCGACGAGGTCGACACCCGGCTGCTGCGACGCCGCGAGTTGCTCCGACGGCTCGATATCACCGGCCTGCGGCTCGCCGAGGCGGCCGACGCCCTGGCCGACGGCGCCGTCAAGCGCAGCCACTGACCGTGGCGGTGTCCTCACCGGCCGCATCAGACGCGCAACTAACTTGCGTTGCAAGGAACCTGTCTCTGCAATAGTCTTGCCCGGTGCCAGACGTACCCGGCTCGCCCGCCGAGCCAGGGAGCCAGGGAGCCATCGTGGCAGGCGAGCCGGACAAGTCGCTGTCCCAGCTGCGCCGGGGGGTGCTGCCGCACTGTGTCCTCGCGGCGCTCGCCGACGAGGAGCGGTACGGCTTCGACCTGGTCAAAGTCCTGGCCGACACCCCGGACTTCGCGATAAGCGAGGGCACGGTCTACCCGTTGCTGGCCCGCCTACGTCGTGACGGCCTGGTCGAGACGACCTGGCGGGAATCCGACGCGGGCCCGCCTCGGCGCTACTACCGACTCACCGATGCGGGCGCGCTCGCGCTCGATCGTTTCCGTCTCGACTGGCGCGGTTTCCGCCTCGCCGTCGATGATCTGCTCGGTACCGGAGGAGCCCGTCGGTGATGACACCCACCAGCAAGACCCACGACCTGGCCCGGCAGTATCTCGCACGACTCGACGCCGCGACCTCCGACCTGCCGGCGGACGTCCGCGCCGACCTGCGTGCCGACATCGAGGCGCACCTCGACGAGGTCCTCGCGGTCGACCCCGGCGAGGCGTCGTTCCGGGAGGCTCTGGACCGGCTCGGCTCGCCCGAAACGGTGGCGTTGGCAGCCCGCGCTTCGCTCCCGTCGACGGACGGCGTCTCCGGGGTCAGCCACCTCCCGCCCACGGCCTCGCCCACGTCGACGTCGGCCCGGGACGTGACGACCGTCGTCATGCTGCTGTTGCTGCCTGCCACCCTGGGCCTGCTGCTCAGCTACGTCGGCGTCGCCCTGGGAATAGCGGTCGCCTGGGGGCTGCTCTGGAGTTCACGGACCTGGACGAGCGGTGAGAAGCTGCTCGGGACCCTGGTGTGGCCCGGCGGCCTGATCACCCCGTTGCTGCTCGGTCTCGTCGGTGGCGAGACCTGCTCGTACGCGACGGTGACCGACGACGCCGGTCGCATTCTCGAGGTCACCGAGCAGGTGTGCGAGGGATTCTCGCTGCCGCTGTGGCTGGGCATCCCCGCCCTGATCGTCGCCGTCGTCGCCCCGCTGCTGGTCGGTGCCCTGCTGTTGCATCGGAGTGCGAAGCGGCGCTGAACGTCAGGGTCGGCTCGACGCGGGAGGCTCGGGCACCTCGCCGGGCAGGCAGGCACTGTTGACCCGGATCTCGCCGATGCCGTCCCGGCCGTTGAGCATGGCGGACACCTGCCACGTGTCGTCGGCGAACAGTGCCGTGACCAACGGCGCATCGGTGTCCTCACCGACGACGCGGACACCATCCAGACCGGCCGCTTCGAAGGTGGCGCGGACCTGTTCGACCACGTCGCCGATGCGCTCGGGTGGGATGGCGAAGCCGCGACCCACGCTGACCAGGCTGGGTGCATCGTCGCGGACCTCGTCGCACAGGCTCACGCGGTACGGACGCACACCCTCGATCGCCTGGGGCTCGACGTCGAGACTGGCGCGGAGATCATCGGCGATGCGCTCCCCTGCCGCGAGGGCCGCTGGGAGATCCTCGGCGGCGGCGGCCTCGTCGAACGTCGCAGTGTCCACGCTGCCCTCCGGGTCCGCTGCGGTGTCGGCGCAGGCGCCCAGGCACAACGCGGCCACGAGCAGCCAGGTCCCTGGGTTCCTCACCGTCTTCCCTCTCGGTAGCCGGAGACCAGTTCGTGCTGTCCGGAGACCACGAACGCGAGGTTCCGGAGCGACTCGGGGTCCTGGTAGTAGACCGAGTGCGCGTCGAACATGTACGGCTTCCACCACCTGCGTTCGAGGTCGCCGTCGCCGACGTGGGCACGATAGGCGCCGAAGTCGGCGCGGTCGGGGTTGCGCCCGTGCATCCCGGCCAGGTCGATCGGGTCGAGGTCGTGGCGCATGGCCCACACCCGTCCGGCTCCGTCGGGCAGGTCGTCGACACTGCCCACACCGGACCCGAAGCCCGGTCCGCCCAGGCTGATGGTGCTCGCGAGTTCGAGCCCTTCCCGGTCCACCGCCCGGCCCAGCGCGGTGGACCCGTACGAGTGCCCCAGCGCGTGGACCTCGGCCTCGCCCACCGGCAGGTCACCGATGATGCGGGCGAGGTCGGCGCCGCCGGCGTCGGCGTGGGCGCTGCGGGCGGCCTGCAGCAGCCCGGGTGGCGGGGCGTAACACAGGCAGGCGACCACGGCGACGCCCTCGCCGCCGGGAAGGACGTGGAGTGTCTCGGACAGTGCCACGGCGTTCTGGCGCGTCGCCCGGTCGAAGTTGCCGGCGTCACTGCCCGTGCCGGGGATGACGATCGCGACGTGGTCGGCGGAGTCGAGGTCGCCTCGGACCACCTCGGCGACCCGGGCCGTGCCGTCGTCGAGGTCGACCTCGACATGGACGAAGCGGCGGTCCGAGGCCGCCCAACCGTCGAGCAGTTCCGCGAGTTCCGCGGCGTGCCCGGCGCGGGCGATGCGATCGAGGACCTCGAGCAGTCGCTCGTGGTCCTCGTGGCTGCGGAAGGGATCCCGACGGGCCGCGTCGGTGTCGCGCAGTTCTCCGAGCAACGAGCCGTCCGGAGCCGCTTCGATGCGTGCGAGCAGCTCCTCGTAGCGTTCGAAGTCCGCTGCGCGGCGCTCGTCCGACCGGGTCGGATTCCCGAGCTCGACCTCGAGCGCCTGCAGTTCGTCCCAGACGCCGAGGTCGCCCAGTTCGCGGTCGGCAAGGTCGCGCAGCGCCCTTGCCTCGTTGCGCATCTGCCGATCGACGTCCGCTTCGCGTCGGGCCGCGGCGCCGACCGGCGTCGCCGTCGCCGTGTCCCGGTCGGGCCCCCGGCCATGGTCGTTCGCAGGTCCGTCGGCGACGACGTCACCGGCTGCGGGCACCTCGCACGCCTCGGTGGTGAACAGGCAGTCGGCGGCCTCGGCACCGGCGTCGGCGACGCGTTGTGGAACGGCTGCCACCCAGATCGCAGCGACGAGCGCGGCAACGACGGCGACGACCCCGACCTGTTCGGCCGAGATCGCGCCGCGTTCCGACCCGAGCATTCCTGCCCGCACCCGTCGCTCCGATCGTGACGATCGGGATCGACGCTACGGAACGCACCGGACATCGAGGAGGGCCCCCGGGCCCGGTTGCGGACGCGATCCGGCGCGGTGGACCCGGGCCCCCGCCGGCTCAGCGCCAGCCGAGCTCGGGAGCCACGTGCTCGAGGATGCTCTCGAGGACATGGACGTTGTAGTCCACGCCGAGTTGGTTGGGCACGGTCAGCAGCAGCGTGTCGGCGGCCGCGATCCCCTCGTCAGCACGCAGCTGCTCGACGAGGACGTCGGGCTCGGCCGCATACGAGCGTCCGAAGATCGCGCGGGTCCGTTCGTCGATCATGCCGACCTGGTCCCGGGAGTTGCCGCTGGCGCCGAAGTAGGCCCGGTCGAGGTCGCTGGTCAGCGCGAAGATGCTGCGGCTGACCGACACGCGCGGTTCGCGGTCGTGGCCGGCATCGGCCCAGGCTGCCCGGTAGGCGTCGATCTGCTTGCGCTGCTGGACGTGGAACGGTTCGCCCGTCTCGTCGTCCTTGAGCGTGGAGCTCTGCAGGTTCATCCCGAGCCGGGCCGCCCAGACGCCGGTGGCGTTGGATCCCGATCCCCACCAGATCCGCTCGCGCAGACCTTCGGAGTGTGGCTCGAGGCGCAGCAGCCCCGGCGGGTTGGGGAACATCGGGCGCGGGTTGGGCTCGGCGAAGCCGTGACCCTCGAGCACGTCGAGCAGCACCTCGGTTCGTCTACGCGCCATGTCGGCGTCGCTCTCGCCGTCGGCCGGCTCGTATCCGAAGTAGCGCCAGCCGTCGATGACCTGCTCCGGCGACCCGCGGCTGATCCCGAGCTGGAGTCGTCCCCCGGCGATCAGGTCGGCGGCCCCGGCGTCCTCGGCGAAATACAGCGGGTTCTCGTAGCGCATGTCGATCACGGCGGTGCCGATCTCGATCCGCGACGTCCTGGCACCGACCGCCGCCAGCAGCGGAAACGGCGAACCGAGCTGCTGGGCGAAGTGGTGCACCCGGAAGTAGGCGCCGTCCGCGCCGAGTTCCTCGGCCGCCACCGCGAGCTCGATCGACTGCAGCAGTGCGTCGGAGGCGGAGGTCACCTGCGAGCCCGGCTGGGCGCTCCAGTGACCGAAGGAGAGGAATCCGAGGGTCTTCATGGAGCCTGGAAACGCGCCTGGCACGTCCCGGCATTCCCGACCCGCGAACGCGAGAACCGCCCCGGAGGGCGGTTCTCGGTGGTGGAGGTGATCGGATTTGAACCGACGGCCCCTTCGTTGCGAACGAAGTGCTCTGCCGAACTGAGCTACACCCCCGGGTGCGTTCCGCGCAGGTGCTGCGCAGCGGGCGGAAGGGTAGCGCGGGTCGCCCAACGCGTCAGATCAGCCCTGAGCTGGTCCGTTCGTTTCGAGCACCCGCTCGAGTACCTCACGGTGGGCGTCGAGGGCGCGACGAAGTTCGCGTTGGCCGGCGGCGGTGGTGAGGTCGCCACGCGTGCGTTCGGTGATGGCACGGGCCGAGTCGGTCGCACGCCGTAGCCCGCGCGAGAGCCCATCGGGGACGTCGATCGTCATCAGGGCGGCGAGGATCTCCTGCATCAATGCCAGGGCGTCCTCGGCCTGGTCGAGCCGGCCGCCACGGACGTGGTCGAGGCTGGCGCGACGCAGTTCCCCGACGGTCTCGGCCAGGCCGTGCAACCACGAGACGTCGTCGACGCCGACCTCGTCGGGCCCGGGGAGTTCGCCGCCCGCGATGGCCGTGCGGGTCAGGACCGCCTCGGCGACCTCCTTGGCCGCGTCCTGCACGAACCCGGCGTGGAGGACGTCCGGGAACGAGCCGCAGGCCTCGTAGGCCGCCTGTAGGGATGCCCGTGCCTCGCCGATGAGCGTGTCGGCCTGCCCGGTCTCGCCGCGGT
Organism: Actinomycetota bacterium; assembly: GCA_018335555.1. Classification (GTDB taxonomy): domain Bacteria; phylum Actinomycetota; class Nitriliruptoria; order Nitriliruptorales; family Nitriliruptoraceae; genus Egicoccus. Next base: position 9,011 of record JAGXST010000331.1, read on the forward strand.
GGACGGCACGGATCGCGTTCGCCGCGGACCGGATCGCGTCACGTCCCGCGGCGAGCCCGACCTCGCGGGCATCGTGGCGTGCGACGAGCCGCCCGCGCACCGGTTCGGTCAGTCCGAGCAGTTCGCCGGCCGCCGCGCTCACGCCTCCCAGCGACGCAGCCGCACGCCGCCGCTGGCGCCCCAGCTGTGACCTGCATCGACCGCGACGGGCCGCGACGGTCGGTGCAGGTCGAGGTCGGCGACGACCTTGCGGGCCTCGTCGCGCTGCAGCTTCAACTGGCGCAGCAGGGCGACGTAGCCACCGGTCGACAGCAGCAGCAGCGTGGCCGGCAGCCACAGCCATCCGCCGACGACGACCGCGAGCAGCAGCGAGATGCCGGTCGCCGCCACTGCGCGGACGAACCAGGTGCGCCGCTGGACGACGACGGGGTCCTCGGGGCGGTGCAGCGCCACCGGGTGGGGGGTCGGGTCGACCGCCCGCTGCACGATCCGACCGGCGTCACCGGGGACCAGTAGCTGCCGGGCGGTGGCAGCGCGATTGTCGCGAAGGACGTCCATGGCCCGCTCGAACCCTCCGACCGTGGCGTGGGGTGATGAATTCCGGGAGCGCCGGAGGGCTCCCGGTACGAGTAGCACGGCCCACATCAGGACCAGCACCACGAATGCATCCGTCACCGCGACTCCACGTGCCTCGCCTTGTCGCCGACCGGCTGTTGTCCGTGCCCCTTGTGAGGCAACCGCTACGCGGCGGTCGTCGGACGGTAACCCACCCAAACCGCGCGACGAAGCACCTGCCGCACCTGTCGGCGGCTCCCGCTCAGGGGAGTGCGATGTCGCCGGAACGGCCGCCGGTCTTGCGACGCAGGCGAACGTCGGTGATGACGACGTCGCGCTGGACGGCCTTGACCAGGTCGTAGAGGGTCAACGACGCCACGGCGGCGGCGGTCATCGCCTCCATCTCGACGCCGGTGCGGTCCGCGGCCCGGGCGGTCGCGGTCACCACCGTGATCCCGCTGTCGACATCCACGTCCACCTCGACCTCGACCGAGGTCAGCGCGATGCCATGGCACAACGGGATCAACTCCGGCGTGCGCTTCGCGGCCTGGATGCCGGCGATGCGTGCGACGGGCAATGCGTCGCCCTTGGGCAGGTCACCGGCCAGCAGACGGGCGGCGACATCAGGTCGCATGACCACGCGCGCCTCGGCGACGGCGGTGCGTTGGGTGATCTGCTTCCCGCCGACGTCGACCATGCGGGCGTGTCCCCGGTCGTCGAGGTGGGTGAGCCCGTCCGGGTCGGGCGCCGTCGGCTGGCTCATCCGTCGACCAGGACCTGGACGCGGACCTGCTCGCCTGCGCGGACCGCCTCGACGTCCTCGGGGACGACCGCCAGACCGTCGGCGGCGGAGATCGAACTGACCATGTGCGACCCCTGGGCCCCGGTGGGCGTGGCCGTCCAGCCGTCGGACTCGCGGGCCAGACGCACACGCACGAAGTGTCGCTTGTCCGGTGCGCCGCGCAGGTCCTGGGTGGCGCGGGCACTCACCACGGGGCGCGCCAGGTCACGCCTGCCCTGCAGCCGTCGGATCGCGGGCCGTACGAACACCTCGAAGGACACGAACGCCGAGACCGGGTTCCCCGGCAGGCCGATGACCGGGGTGCCCGAGATCAGCCCGCGGATCTGCGGCATCCCCGGACGCATGGCGACCTTGGCGGTCGCCACCTCCCCCATCGCGCCGATCACGTCGGGCAACAGGTCGCGCGTGCCCGCGCTGGCGCCGCCGGTGCACACGAACAGGTCGGCATGACCGAGGTTGGTGTCGAAGGCGTACATCAACGCCTTGCGGTCGTCGGGGACGATCCCGGTCGTGAACGGGATGCCGCCCGCCGCCCGCACCATCGAGGAGAGCATGGGGCCGTTGGAGTCGCGGATCTGACCAGGCCCCGGCTCGCGCGTGGCCTGGACCAGCTCGTCGCCGCTGGAGAGCACCACGACGCGGGGCGGGGGCACGCACAGCACGCGTGCCACCCCGGCCGCGGCCAGCAGGGCGATGTCGGCGGGCTGCACCCGCCGCCCGGCCTTGAGCAGTACCTGGCCCGGTTGCATGTCCTCGCCCGGGAGGCGGACGTGGTCCCCGGCAGCCGCCGGACGGTGGAACGCCACCTCGCCGTCGGCGTCCGAGGTGGTCTCGACCGGAACCACGGCGTCGGCCCCGTGCGGCACCGGCGCACCGGTCATGATCCGCACGACGCGGCCGGTGCCGACCTGGGGTGTGGTCGGAGCGCCGGCGAGCACCTCGCCGACGACCGGCAACCTGACCGGCCGGTCGACGGTCGCCGCCGCGATGTCGGAGGCGACCACGGCGTACCCGTCCATCGCGGCGTTCGCGAACGGCGGCAGGGTCGTGTGGGACACGACGTCGGCGCCGAGGACCAGGCCGAGCGAGTCCAGCGTGGTCAGCTCGATCGGGTCCTGCCGTGGCAACGACGCCAGGATGGCCTGCAGGTGGTCCTCGACGGACGTCAACTCGTCGGCCGTGGTGACCTGCTCGCGCCCGTGACCGACGAACCTCGTCATCCGTCCTGCTCCGCGATCCATTCGCGCAACCAGGCCAGGAACTCCTGCCCGAGGTCATCGCGCTGACTGGCCAACTGCACGGTCGCCTTGACGAAACCGAGCTTGTCGCCGGTGTCGTAGCGCTCGGCGTCGAGCCGGATGCCGACGATGGGCTCGTCGGCAGCCATGGTCTGCAGGGCGTCGGTGAGCTGGATCTCGTTCCCACGGCCGGGCGGGGTGTCGCGCAGGACGTCGAAGATCGCGCCCGGCAGCACGTAGCGCCCGACGATGATGAGGTTCGACGGTGCCTCGTCGGCGGGCGGTTTCTCGACGAGCCGGTTGATCCGGAACTCGCCGTCGCGGTCCCCCGGTGCGACGTCGGCGACCCCGTACAGGTGCACCTGGTCGTGCGGGACCTCCATCAGCGCGACGACCGGCCGTCCGGTCCGTTCGTGCGCCTCGATCATGCGCTCGAGGAAGGGGACGGCCGGATCGATGATGTCGTCGCCGAGCAGTACCGCGAAGCTCTCGTCGGCACTGACGTGGCCGGACGCCATCAGCACGGCGTGGCCGAGCCCGAGCGGCACGCCTTGCCGGACGCTGTGGACCTGCGCGAGATCGGCGAGGTCGCGCACGGCGGCGAGTTCGTCGTCCTTGCCCTTCTCCGCCAGCGCCTGCTCGAGGTCGAGGCGCCGGTCGAAGTGGTCCTCGATGGGTGACTTGCCCGTCGAGGTGACCAGCAGGACGTCGTCGAGCCCGGCGCGGGCACACTCCTCGACGATGTACTGGATGGCCGGCCGGTCGACCAGCGGCATCATCTCCTTGGGCACCGCCTTGGTGGCGGGCAGGAAACGAGTGCCGAGCCCCGCGACGGGCAGGACGGCCTTGCGGACCATGCGTTCTCCATAGATCGTGGGGTGCTGGCGGCGCGTCTGGCCCTGAGCCTAATGGGCGGCCGTGAGGCGCAGCGGCCGTACGATCGCTTCGCGTCGCCCGTCGCCGGAACCTGGAGCCGACGCCCGTGCCGGCCATCGACAAGTCCGCCCTGAGGGCCTCCGCACGCGCAGCGCGCTCGGCGATGTCCCCCGCCGAGCGGACCGAGGCCTCGGCGCGGCTCGTGGCACGACTCGCGCGCGTCACCGAGCTACGCCGCGCCCGCACGGTGCTGCTGTACGCCGCGAGCGGCCAGGAAGCCGATCCGGTCGGCGTACTGCCGCGGCTGCTCGACCGCGGGGTCCGGACCCTGTTTCCGCGCGTCCGGGACGACCACCTCGACCTCGTCGCAGCCAGCGACCTGCGCACGTTGCGGTTGGGCTACCGCGGGATCGCCGAGCCGGTCGGGGCCGCCGTGGACCCTGCGGTCGTCGACGTGGCGATCGTCCCCGGGGTCGCATTCGACCTGCGCGGCGGCCGACTCGGCCAGGGCGGCGGCCACTACGACCGGTTGCTGGCCCTCCTGCCGGCCACCACGACCAGGATCGGGGTCTGCTTCGCCTGCCAGGTCGTGCCGCAGGTCCCACGTGAGCCGCACGACGCGGCGGTCGACCTCGTCGTGACCGACCGCATCACCCACCGGGTGGCGCGGCCGGGCTGAGGGGGCGGGCGGAGTCTTGAGCGCGCGGGCCGCAGGTCGGTTGCAGCGGTCGCCGACCTACGGCAGACTCGCACTCGCCCCTGCCGAGTGCTAGTCGTCACTCGTGCACGTTTCGTCGGAGCAACCGCATGCCCACCTACGAGTACGCCTGCCGCGACTGCGGTGAACACCTCGAGGTCGTGCAGTCGTTCAAGGACGACGCGCTGACCGAGTGCCCGAGCTGCCA